>JAIPIM010000173.1 GCA_021734725.1 Minisyncoccota bacterium
TAAGATGGGCTGCCTTGATAAAGCAGGCAGACGAGGTCGACCCGCTGAAATGCCCGGCGTGCGGTGGCACGATGGCCGTCATGGCCTCCATCGAAAAACGCGACCAGCCCGATATCCCTTGCATTCCACAACACCCCGTGGTATCATGCCACAACATCCTGTGGCATCTTCCTTCCGTTGTCCGAAAGGAATTTCCTATCACTTACAAAGCAAGGGTATCACTATGATTCGTGGCGATACGCTGGAAGCCCCGACGAAAGAACTGTCCACTATTGACGACTGGCATGTCGAGGGGATGGAGAGCACTCTTACCATATTCAATAGACGGTTGCGGGTGGCTTTCCGCGCATCCACGGCCTGGACGATTTCGCACATCGCGTACCGGGACGTTCCACTGGTCGGTCCGCGCGGATTTCAGGGGACGGTAATCACGTTGGCCGGAAAAGGGTTTGTCGGCACCGGACATGGGGGAGAGGATGTGCGGCGCCTTTTCGTCCGATGTGACGGCCGCGAACAGGTTGTCAAAGCGGGGTTGACCCTCCAGGGGAAGGAGGTCACGCTGGTCAAGGAATCGGTCCTCGGCCCCCTGGAGCACCGGGCCGAGGTCGTGTTTCCCGCCGGGGAAGAGTTCATTCTTTACCGCTATGTCTATCACGTTCGCTACGAAATCGAAGATCTGCAGCGTATGTATGTGTTCATGCACTGCGTCGACAATACCTTTGACGAATACATGGTCCTGTTGCCTGACAGTACGGTCCGAGAAGAAAAACTCGATCGCGACGATGGATCCTTCTCTCTGGGAGAGGACGTCAAATCCGTCGTCTACTACAACGATGGCGAGCAAGTCGGAATGGCCTTTGTTTATCCCGAGGTGTACTCGGGCGCGCGGAAATGGATCGGCCCGGAAAAGCAGTTCGTAGGCACATTCATCTGGGATCGAAAGTACGACAACAAGCTCTACTTCAACTCGGACGCGGGCGAACGGGAATACGCTCTCGGCGATGAGTTCGCCTATCATCTGAAGTTGACGCCGTTCACGGCCGGTCCGGAGGAATGGACAGAAACCGGGAAAAGGCTCTCCGCCGAAACGGGCTTTTAAAAAAGGTTTCTCTTGTCCGACGACCTTGCAGTATGTCAGGCCGTGCCGCTAAAGGAAAGAAGCAATTGTCATGCACTTACGCGAATTGAAGAACGGGGTGCGCATTCACCAGATCACGAACGAGCCGTTGAGAGCGTCCAACCTTTACTGTGAGCGAAACTTCTGCTCCAATGACTCCAAACGGTTCCTTTATGCACGTTGTCTGGACGAACAGTCCACGCCGATGCGGTGGGAGTTTGTCCTGTGCGAATTTGGCACATGGGAAAAGCAACCGATCGCCAAGGGTGTCCTGGCGGTTTGCGTAAGTTACGGCAATGATTACTACCTGCAACGAATCAGGCCGAACGGACATGCGGAGTTCGCACGGCTGGCCCTGGACACCGGGGAACTACAAATCGTCTGGACCATGGCTGAAAAGGAACGGGTCGCGCTTCATCCGAGCGTCTCGCCTGACGGGAAACTGCTGGCCTATCATGCGCCGATCTCTTTCGATCCCCAACGCTTTGGCGTGTTTGTCGTCGATCTGGAATCGGGAAACGAGGAGACGGTATTCGAACACCGGCATGTGTGCAATGCCCATCTGCAGTTTCACCCGACGGACAATCGACTTCTCATGGTGCAGTTCAACCGCGGGTGCGAATTTCGTCCGGACGGCACCCGTAGCCGTCTTGTCGGTGACGAAGGCGCAACGCTCTTTCTTCTGGATGCCGTCTCGGGCGAGACAGAGCCTCTTCAGATTGGAAAACCGTATACGCCGCCGATCACTGGGCATCAGGCCTGGCTGGGCACGAGTCACGACATTATCGCGACAGTCGCAGCCGGTGACGAGTACGCAGCGAAACCCGGGAAAGGCTCCGTTGTCACCGTGGCGCGAGGCAAACCCTGCCGGCAGCTTGGAACCGGGGTCAGACTTGTACACATTGGAAGCTCGCCGCTCGGACGCTACTTTCATGCCGATGCGGTGGACAACGATTATGTTGTGATTGGTTCTCCGACAACAGGGAGAACCATTGTCGTTCACGACGCTCCCGACGAGCCCGGCCCCGGCGACAAGAACTTTGGACAGCAGGGCCATCCCCATGCCTACATGAGCCCCGATTGCCGCTGGGTCGTTTTCAATTCCGACCGCACCGGACGTCCCCAGACCTACGTTGCCGAACTGCCCAATGGATTCCTCGATCCCCTCGACTGAGCAACCACGGTTGGTCAATGTGGCTGTCGTATACATTCAAAACTGTCGACCACCCTCAATAATCATTGCTTCGGGGCTCAATCCCTTGACGCTTTCGCAGTGCGGTCTGATGCCTTATGTCTTAATCTCGTGTGAAAGTCTGCCACTGCGTACTATATTAAAGTTTTTACCCGGATTGTTCATCCCTACTGACAGGAGATTAATGCCATGGGAAAGAAAGCGGATATTGGGGTAGTCGGGCTTGCCGTGATGGGCGAAAACCTGATGCTGAACATGGAAAGCAAAGGGTTCACGGTAGCCTGCTATAACCGGACGGTCAGTAAAGTGGACCGATTTATCGAAGGTCGCGCGGCGGGCAAAGACATCGTTGGCTGCCACAGCCTCGAGGAATTCTGTGACGCCCTGGCAACGCCCCGTAAGATCATGCTCATGGTCAAGGCCGGCTCGCCAGTAGACAAATTCATCGACAGCCTGGTACCGCTTTTGGACGAAGGCGACATCGTCATTGACGGTGGCAACAGCCACTTTCCAGATACGATCCGCCGGTTCGAATACCTGAAAGAGAAGGGGCTATCCTTCATCGGCACGGGCGTATCCGGCGGCGAGGAGGGAGCGTTGCACGGCCCCAGCATCATGCCGGGCGGCGACCCGGCAGCCTGGCCGCATGTGAAACCGATTTTTCAGGCCATTGCCGCAAATGTCGACGGCAGCGCATGCTGTGACTGGGTTGGGCGGGATGGCGCGGGACATTACGTGAAAATGGTGCACAACGGCATTGAGTACGGCGATATGCAAATGATCTGTGAAGCCTATTTTCTGCTGCGTAACGTCCTGGGAATGGCGCCGGAAGATATGCACCAGACGTTCGCGGAATGGAACGAGGGTGACTTAGACAGCTATCTCATCGAGATCACACGGGACATTCTGGCAAAGACCGATGATGAAACCGGCCTGCCCATGGTGGATGTCATCCTGGATACCGCAGGCCAGAAAGGTACCGGCAAATGGACAAGCCAGAGTGCCCTGGATCTCGGGGCTCCTTCCCCAACCATTGCCGAGGCCGTGTTTGCGCGTTGCCTCTCAGCCCTGAAAGACGAACGTGTGACGGCAAGCAAAATCCTGCATGGACCTGAGGATGTCTTTGACGGCGATCGCCAGTCATTCGTCGAAGACATACGGAAGGCGCTCTATGCCAGTAAAATATGTTCCTACGCACAAGGGTTTCATCTCCTGAGTCTGGCGGCGCGCGAACATGACTGGAATCTGAACTACGGCAGCATTGCCATGATGTGGCGCGGCGGCTGCATCATCCGGGCACGTTTTCTCGGACGCATCAAGGAGGCGTTTGACGAGGAACCGGATCTTCAGAACTTGCTGCTGTCTCCGTTCTTCCGTAAGGCCATAGACGACTGCCAGGCCGCCTGGCGCCGCGTGGTCGCCACCGCCGTGACGCTCGGTATACCGATACCGGCATTCAGCAGTGCACTGGCCTATTATGACGGGTATCGAAACGAGCGATTGCCAGCCAATCTGCTGCAGGCGCAACGCGACTATTTTGGTGCCCATATGTACGAACGGATAGACCGCGCGCGCGGCGAGTTTTTCCACACAAACTGGACAGGCAAGGGCGGCACAACCGCGGCCTCCAGTTACACGGCTTGACCGCCGTAGGATTTGTCACGCATAGACTCTTGCGAAAAAGCCTTCACGCGAGTCGTTCGTGGTTCTTCGTTCTTAGTTCAAATACAACGTTGTGAGGCGGACTGGGTTGTCGTCAGGGCCGAGGCTTCTTGCATCTTTTTACATTTTCATGGTTGACTGGACGCCCGCAGGAAGTAAATTATTGGTTGCTTTAGCGCACACTGCGTTTGTTTGTATGCGTACCTGTAGCTCAATTGGATAGAGCGTCTGGCTACGGACCAGAAGGTTGGGGGTTCGAGTCCTCCCAGGTACGCCACTTCTTTCTGACGGTGGCGAGGTAGCTCAGTCGGTAGAGCAGGGGACTGAAAATCCCTGTGTCGTCGGTTCGATTCCGACCCTTGCCACCATTTCCTCCCTTTATCGCGGAAACACCGGATCCGATTTTTTCAGGCCAGCCCCCCGTAAACTCAGTTTTTCAAAGGCCGCACGAAGCACATCAACACATTGAGCGGGACTGTTTACGCTGATTCGCTCCGGCTGTCTTGATTTTTAGCCCCGCGGCGATTTATTATTGTGATTTTGAGACAGTGGGTTGGTTGCTTCGGCACTACCCAGGGCGGAAGAATAGAGAACACGTATAGCACGGTGGAACCAAAGGAACTGATTCCATGCGAAACACACTTGTGACGGCAACTCTCGGCAGTGGTTTATTATCGTCGGCGGCTCATGCGGCGGAGGCTGGGGCTTCGGTCTCTCTTACGCCGTGGTTCTGGTACATAGCACCCGCCGCTTCTGTATTGGCCTTGATTTTTGCGTGGGCCTTCTACAAGCTGATGATGAAGGCAGACGAAGGGAACGAAACCATGCGGGAGATCGCCGGCCATGTGCGTGATGGAGCCATGGCATACCTTGTGCGCCAGTATAAGGTCGTAGCCCTGGTTTTTCTGGTCTTGCTGATCATCCTTGCTGGACTTGCGTTCTACGGAATACAGAATCCATTTGTCCCCATTGCATTCTTGACGGGCGGCTTTTTCTCCGCCCTGTGCGGTTTCTTCGGGATGAAGACTGCCACCCAGGCATCGTCCCGTACGTCGCAGGCCGCCACCAAAAGCTTGGACGGCGCGTTGAAAATTTCTTTCCGTTCAGGAGCAGTCATGGGACTGGTTGTTGTCGGCCTGGGATTGCTCGATATCTGTTTATGGTATTTCATCTTGGACAAGCTCGTCTACACGCAGCAACACATGCTGGAAGGGTTCTCGTTTCTGGGGCTGGAACTCGTGCCTGCCGGAACCACGATTGAACAAAAGCTTGTGCAAATCACCACCACAATGATCACCTTTGGAATGGGCGCCTCGACACAGGCACTGTTCGCCCGTGTGGGCGGCGGCATCTACACCAAGGCAGCTGACGTCGGGGCCGATCTGGTGGGAAAAGTGGAAGCTGGCATCCCTGAGGACGATCCGAGGAACCCCGCTACTATCGCGGATAACGTCGGTGACAACGTGGGGGATGTCGCCGGCATGGGTGCCGACCTTTACGAATCGTACTGCGGATCGATTCTCGCGACGGCGGCTTTGGGTGCGGCCGTCGGCACACATGGAGTGCATGCTGCACAAGGCGGCGCGGAACAGCAGACAGCGCTGGCCAATGCCGTGGGTTATGTTGTGGCGCCGATGCTGGTGGCCGGAATAGGCATTATTCTGTCGATTCTCGGCATTTGGATGGTACGATGCAAAGAGGGCGCAAGTCAGCGTAACCTGCTTCGCGCCCTGCTCACAGGGACCCTTGGCAGCTCTGTGTTGATACTGGTCGCGGTCGCTGGCCTGGCCTGGGTGAATATCATCACATGGGGCATCTTCGGATCCGTAATCGCGGGACTCCTCGCGGGCGTCATCATCGGCCAGTCCACGGAGTACTATACGTCGGATGAATACAAGCCTACTCGCGGCATAGCCGGTCAAGCGGAGATGGGGCCGGCAACCACCATCATCGATGGCCTTGCCACCGGTATGTTCTCAGCCGGGATTCCCGTCTTAACCATTGTACTCGGCATCATTTGCGCGTTCGGCTTGGCCGGAGGATTCCAGGATTTCAGCATGGGGCTTTACGGCATCGGGTTTGCCGCCGTAGGCATGCTCGCAACCCTGGGAATTACGCTGGCCACGGATGCCTACGGCCCTATCGCGGATAATGCCGGGGGCAACGCTGAAATGGCAGGCCTCCCCGCTGAAGTACGCGAACGCACTGACGCACTGGATGCGCTCGGTAATACCACGGCCGCTACCGGCAAAGGGTTCGCCATCGGGTCCGCCGCTCTCACGGCCATGGCACTGCTCGCCGCTTATATCGAAGAGGTTAAGATGTGGGTTGGTAAACTGACCGCTGAAAGCGGCGAACCTTTCATGGGGTTTACCGAAACAACCGCTGTAAGAGCACAAATTATGGATTTTGTGGACGCGTATGAACTTCACATTATGAACCCACTGCTCCTGTGCGGGATTTTCCTGGGCGCCATGATGGCGTTCGTGTTCTGTGCAATGACCATGAAAGCCGTAGGCCGGGCCGCCGGCGAAATGGTGAATGAGGTGCGCCGACAGTTCAAGGACAAACCCGGCATCATGGAAGGCAAGGACAAGCCGGATTATGCACGCTGCGTCGCCATATCCACAAAGGGAGCACAAAGGGAAATGGTTGTGCCGTCCCTCCTGGCGATTATCGTCCCGGTGGTTACGGGATTGATTCTTGGAGTGCCCGGCGTTCTCGGTTTATTGGCTGGCGGACTGACCGCCGGCTTCGTCCTCGCGACCATGCTGAATAACGCCGGCGGCGCGTGGGATAATGCGAAGAAGTACATCGAGAAAGGGAATCACGGCGGCAAGACACTGCCCGACGGCAGCAAGAATCCCACCCATGGCGCCGCGGTTATCGGAGACACCGTAGGGGACCCCTGCAAAGATACCTCCGGCCCATCGCTGAATATTCTGATTAAACTCATGACCATGGTAAGCGTGGTGTTCACTCCGGTCGTGGTGAAATTCTCGCCCGTTATCAAAGAGTGGCTGCATATAGGGCTGTAGCCTGATACCATGCGAAAAGGCGGAAGGATTAAAGCCAATATAGGCATGACTCAAAAACAAGCCATTGTATTCGGCGCGGGAAATATCGGTCGGGGATTTATCGGGCAGCTCTTCAGTGAATCCGGGTATCACGTCGTGTTCGCCGATATCGACCGTACGCTGGTTGACGCGCTCAACGCCGCCAACACCTATCGCTTGCAGACCGTATTCGGGAATGATGTGCAGGACTATACGATTGCTCCCGTGTCGGCCGTTGATGCCAGCGATATGACAGCCGTTGCCGAGGCAACAGCCACGGCCGACGTGGCGGCCACCGCCGTGGGCAGTAATGCACTGCCCAAGCTCGCCGCACCTATCGCTCAGGCCATTCGCATACGCGCCGGTCGTGGCACCGAAAAACCACTCAACACGATCCTCTGCGAAAATAAGAAAGGGGCCGCTGATTTCCTGCGTGCGGCCGTACTCAAAGAACTGCCGCGTGAGTTCCACTCCTACGTACACGAAAGGATCGGCTTCGTAGATACCGTCATAGGGCGTATGGTGCCGGTCCCCACCGTGGAGATGCAAACCAAGGATCCGACGCTCATCCGCGTGGAACCCTATAAGGAATTGCCGGTGAATGCCAGTCAATTCGTTGGGGCGATACCCGATATTGTGGCCATGCAGCCGGAAAACAATTTCTCACGGTTTACAGCGCGTAAACTGTATATCCATAATTGCGGTCACGCCCTTTTGGCCTACGGCGGATATTTATTGGGCTACGAGTACGGATACGAAGCGCTTGACGATCCGGCCATGCAAACGCTCGTACGTGGCGGCTTGCAGGAAAGCAAAGTGGGTGTCGCCAAAATGTACGGCGCGTCTGCCGAGTGGTTGCAGGACCATATTGACGACCTGCTGAGACGCTTCCGTAACCGTGCTCTCGGGGACACAATCGCACGATTGGGCCGTGACCCGACAAGGAAGTTGGGGGCGGAAGACAGACTGGTCGGAGCAGCTCGCCTGGCGGAGGAAGCCGGCGCCGTGCCGGTTTACCTTTCCCTGGGCATTGCCGCCGCCTTTTTTTATAACGCCGACGGCGATCCCACCGCACCTGAGATCCAGCACATACTGCAGTCCTCGGGGCCTGAGACGGTCCTGAAACAAATCTGCGGCCTCGAACCGAAGAGTCGGCTGGCAAGTCTCATCCTGAGACACTACCGGAAACTGCAGACCGGCACCCGTGAAAAGTTCCGCCAACTGCTTGAAAAGAAAAGCAGTTAATGCCATGGCAGGCGAAGCTGAAAATTATCCTTTAGTCGACATTTCAGGAGGTATTCCTTTTTATGACGGAATCCACTAATCTACTCCAGGCACTGAACTCGTTTGACGAGGCTACCCGTTGCAAATCCCTGAAGAAACTGGTGGAGCAAAACCCCGAGAAACCGCCGGAGAAGCCGTGGGTCAACATGCATATGCACAGCTTTTTCTCTTTCAACGGAGAAGGCTACTCGCCGTCGCGCCTCGCCTGGGAGGCACGCCAAACGGGTTTGTACGCCATGGGGCTGTGTGATTTCGACGTATTGACAGCGCTTCCCGAACTTTTTTTTGCCAGTGACCTGTT
>JAIPIM010000174.1 GCA_021734725.1 Minisyncoccota bacterium
TGCAAGCGAATGTGTTGATATTAGATGATGATCGCGCCTACTTGTGCGTTGTTGAGCGACTGCTCTCAACACGTGGTTATTGCGTCAACTGCGCTTCCACTTATCACGAGTTTCGTGACTGTTTCGAACGGGTTCCTCACGATCTCGTTATGCTTGACGTGAATATGCCGGAAAAGACTGGCTTCGAGGTCTATAGAGAAATCGCCCCCGTTGAAGGATTCTCGGTGCTTTTCGTGACCGGTTTTCCCAGATCCTTTTCCCTGGCATCACGCACTGTGAGAGAGCTTTGGGAAACAGAATTCAGTCGCGGAACCACTGACATTCTGTACAAACCGTTCGCCATAAAAGACATGCTTTGTAAAGTCGCCGGCTTGGTCGGCCCGGGGAATGTGTGCAGTGCCTGAAAAAGTCATGAAAGATTTGGAACTCAATCGGCGGATACGCATGCTTCTTGTCCAGCATCGTATAGACCTGGGCAGGATTTATATGTGTACCCATGACGGTTGCCCGAAGATGAAGGGCTCCCTCGTACAACTGCCTGGAGTGGAAGAACAGAATACCGACGATCTTTTTGCCTCCCTGCTGGGCAAACTGCGCAGCCTCACCGACTCCGGTGATATTGAACTGGAGTTGGCTGAACGGTAATATCTAAGTCCGGCTGGGCACATCGTCGCCTCTGAACGGCGGTTCAGGGTGCCGGGAGGGCCACGCAACACAAAAGCCGGAGAGGAGCCACCGGCGCTCCCAACATGGGCGCGAGACCTTTTCGCATGGGGTCTAGCCAGCCTTAAACAGCTTCGACACATTTTTAAACTGTGGATGCCTGGCGTCCTTAAGCCAGGCAAACGCAAGAGCCTCCGCGGTTGTAACGACGATACCGTTCTCTCGCATCAACGAAAGCGCCGCAAGCTTGCTGTATGCATGCCGGGACTCCACCGCATCGAGCGGCACGATCACTTGGTAACCTCGCGCTTGTGCGGCCAGTGCCGTTTGCTGAATACACACGTGCGTCTCCACGCCCGTCAAAACCAACGATGAGGGTTTCAGAGAGGTCATTGTCGCACAAAACGCCGCGGCACCCCAGCACGAGAAAGCTGTTTTTGAGATACGCACCTGTTGTTCCGGCAAGTCCGCCAACACCGATGCCGTGGTATCGCCCAGTCCTTTCGGGTATTGTTCGGTTACGACAAGAGGCACATGCAGCAACCGTGCGGTCCGAATCATCCGGCAGACCCCCCTTTCCAGGGGCGTGGTCTCCTGAAATGCCTCAAGTAACCGTTCCTGCATGTCCACGACGACTACCACCGTGTCCTCCGGGAGTATCTCCAACGGGTGCATCATGGTTTTTTCTCCTGCTTTTTGTAAACATAAACAGTACGTTTTACTGTCTACGTAATTGCCGGCAATGGCTCGCGTTGCTCAATCGGATCCTGCCGCTACCTCGAGACGGGCCAAACGATTCCGCGCCTGGCTTGCCCAAATATGGTCCGGCCACTTGTCCAGGTATTTTTCATACCATTGGCGTGCCATATCGATCCGGTCCTCTTTCTCGTATGAAAATGCCACCCAGAAATAGATTTTCGGCATCTGTTTATAGTTGGGGAAATGGCGGATACCCTCTTGAAAAGCTTTAAGGGCATCCTCATGCTGCAAGATCCGCATTTTCATGCGTGCGCCCCCGAACACGAGCGCCGGAGCCCAGTGCTGATCGCTGTTTTTCAGACCATTCTCGATAACAAAACTTGTGATCGGGCTAATAAACACGAACAGAGCAACGATCAGTATACCGAGCAGAATCGTTAACTTTTTCATGTCACTTTCTCCTCAGATAGATGGGTTTCTGTGTCTGGTCCTGGATACGCAACACGGTTCGCCGGTAGACTCGGTAATCGGGCGGAGGAATACGCCTGCTGGACCGTTCGAACTCAGAACTGAAATGGATGGTATGATCCTCGACACGAAAAGTCTCCAAATACTTGATGTGTTTGGAAACAATCTCCACATCGGGAGGAAGTTCAACGATCTCCAAGTCCTCCGGGAGATGCAAAGTAACCGTGTGTCGCACACTTTGCGATGTCGTGTAGACCAGAGGATAGGACCGTTCTTCGAGGCTGACCTCCGGGAACCGCATATCTCGATCGGGCAATGGGAGCAACCGATAGGAATCGGCTTCAGCCGGATAATTGGGGAGAAGGTAGCTGTAGGACAGGGTAAACTGCTGGCTCAGATCTTCCGGGGGTGACATGGTAAACGTTGCCAGCCGAGCCCCGGGAGCAATCGTATTCAGATGCTGCTGCACCACCTGCTGCTGAAGATCGCGGGGAACACGTTTCCATCCGCCTCGCAAGTTGGCTTCATAGCTTCCTGTATAGCGGTTACGACTGTCCACCAGAAGTTCACCGGTGGGACGCAACGTCATTGTTGATACCGCGCTTTTGCCATGCGCATCCATCCCGGGCGGAACAGGGATGGCGTGACGTTCTCCCTCAATGAAGTTAAACGCAAGTACCCCGTGGTCGTCACTGCGAAAATACGGGAAACGGTAGTCCTGACTGGTCGGATCCAGGAAGAGCCGCTTCCCCTGAAGTTCAACTTCCGTAATGCAATGATTGCAGGCCAAAACTGGGTATTTAGGAACAAATCGGCCGCGATCGTTCGTACGCACCACCACGGGTTCAGCATCAATACCTATAACTCGAAGCATGGTCGAAAAAAGGATGGACTTGTCTGTACAATCGCCGTAGCCCTGATCCAAGGTCTGCTGAGCAGGGTGACCGGCCCATCCTGAACTCAGGGACCCCTTGACCGATACGTAGCGAATGTTTTTCTGCACCCAGTGGTAGAGCGCGGCCGTTTTTTGAGCAGGTGTTTCGGAGGACGACGTAATCTGGTGCACGAGTTGACGAATCTCGGGCGTGGCCTGCATTCGCTCGCGCTGCATCGCGCCAGTTAACCGATTCAGATGATCCCAGTCTTTGAACAGCGTACCATGCACAGCTGGCGCAACTTCATACCACGGCGGCATGCGAGGCTCCTTGGTGATGGGAGGCATACGATGTTTTTCCCAGCGGTAGGTCCGAAATACGTGACCGTTGTCATCCGTCATCCGACCGCGCGCAGTGCCCCTCGGCGGGCCGATAAATGGAACCCAACTCAATATACGTGAATACCACGGTCGACGCTGGTTAACGTCCCAGTTTTCCGTCCAATAGTGAAGACGCAGTTCAACGGGTATACGGATTTCGAATGTGGATCGCCATACGGGCACGTCTCCCTGAAAATAATAACCTGGGAAGAACAAGCGCCAGTCTTCCGGCAAAAAGTTTTCGTATTCATAGACGTATTCAATCACAGCGCCTTTTCCCACACCCGGAATGACAGCGCTTTTCATACGTGAATTCAAGTCAAAATGCACGTCCCCCCCGCTGGGTTTTGTGACAGTGATGTCGTCCGGAGCCAGTACATGAAGGGTGTCGTCCGCCCCCAGGCATCGCGCGCCAAGTATCCGAACGCGGCTGCGCCCCTCTGTAAACCCGAGCTGAATTTCACCCCAACTGAGGTAGTCGTCGCTGAGGATCAGGCCCACAAAGTGGTACCGGTAAACATGACGCTTGTCATGCGTCAAGGAGTGAATGCCCTCATCAACGACGTGAATGCCTCCCACACCAGGATAGCGGTTAGCTAGTGCCTGAGCATCATGCCGATATGCCTGCAGGCGCCGTATTGCCGTCTGTCCGTCGTGCTCCGATTGGTCAGCAGCGACCTGTTGTTCCTGACCCTCTTGGGCAAGCCACCAGTCGACTACGCGCGCACGTTCTATCGTCCGTCCGTCATCGGTCGTGAATCCTTTGTCGTCATAAGTGACACGCCCGGATTTGAGGCGTTCTCCACTGTCGAGCACCAACGTCTCGCCGAGCGTGTGTCTCGCGGAAATCACGAAAAACAAAATCAGAGTCAGAGTGCCTGCCCATACAGTCTTCGAACGTATTCCCGCACCACGTATTCCAATCACGAGTTGTGCCCTTTCAAACTCTCTGCCAATTGCATCTTGCAGTAATCATTCGGCGAACAGCAGTCATTCGTCCTTACTAGAAGAGACAGGTTCACTCAGCAAAAGTTCTTTTAAGTCCTCCGTTGATTTGGCACCGACCCAAGCGCCGATGAATTCCGTATTTTCGGCACGTCGCGCAATTTCAGCCAGGCAACGCAGGTGCTGGGCAGGGTCCTTGCGGTCTCCCAGCAAGAGAAATATAGCGTGAATTGTCTGATCCGAGGGAGGAACGTCCATTCCTTGTTTGCTCCTTGCAGCAACAAGATAAAATCCATGGACATCATCCAAAAGTACATGCGGCAGGGCAATACCCGCCTCAGCAGGCGTTTCTCCAAGGCGACTGCGCTGAAGAAGCGCGCCCAGGATCAGGTCTCTGGAAATACCACTGTGCTCGGCCAGCAGTGACGCTCCGTTTTCCATGACACGTTCCACATCGGCATGGGGCGGTATCTCGATAAAATCCGCACGGCGTACGATATCCACAAACGGATCTTCTTTGCGCAACCCCTTTTCCTTCAGTATTTCACGAAGCTCATGATCCAGGCCGAGGGCCTGCGCATCGCGTCGCAGGAGTCGCTCAGCCAATAACTGGGCTACCTGGGCGACCGCCCCAACGCGCGCAACTCGATGTCGAACGTACAAATTATTCCACACAATGCCGAGACTGAGTAGGCCGAGCGCAAAAATACTGGGCAGCAGTCCCATCTCCGGAATCAGTACGACCGCTATCAAAATGCCGACCACTTGGGTATACGGATAGAGCGGACTCTTGAACGCGGGATCATAGCTCTCGATACCGCTCTCGCGCATCACAATCACAGCCACGTTGATCAAGGCGAATTCCAGTAACTGAAACGCACTGGCCATCTTAGCGATGGATTCAAGACTGGCGCTAATAACAATCACTACAATGACCAGGCCGGTAACCAGAATGGCACGCTTCGGCGTTCCAAACCGTGAGAGACGGGATAACGGATGTGGGATCACGTGGTCCCGACTCATAGCCAGTAGATACCGTGTGGCCGACCATAGACCAGCGTTGGCCGTTGTGGCAAAAGCCAAGAGCGCGGCAAACGTAAGCAAGTGCATTCCCACTGTCCCCAGCACGTTTCCCCCGGCATCACTGAGAGGAGTGATACTCTCGTACAACTGAGCAGGCGGCACAACGCGAACCACCACCCATACCACCAGTCCGTATAAAACCGTCACCACGGAAAGACTTAGAAACATACCCAGCGGAATATTCCGTCCCGGATTTCGCACCTCTTCAGCAACACTTGCAACCTTTGTAAGGCCGATATAGCTGACAAAAAGCATCGCCGTGACCGGAAGCAGAGCGCCCCAGCCAAACGGGGCCAACGGCGTGGTGTTGCGCGCATCCATCGCGGCGAAGCCGCTGATTACCAGTACAAGCATGATTGCAAGAAGCCCGACAACCATGCCAAGCTGAAGCCCCGCTGTCTCTTTCGCGCCAACCCAGTTTATGGCCATAAAAAGGAGGCAGAACAGCGTTGCCGTCACGCCGGCGGGCAACCGTAAGTAGGGCCCCAGATAGGCGCCCAACCCCGCCAAGGCAATGCTTATCTTAAACACAAGGATGAGCCATACGCCAACGCCGTCGATGGTGCCGAACATGGTTCCTAAGCTGCGACTGACAAAGAAGTACGTACCGCCCGCCCGAGGCATGGCCGTCGCAAGCTCCGCGTTGGACAACATGGACGGCACCACCAGAATGCCTGAAAGGATATACGCAAATACCACGGCAGGCCCCAACCGAGAGGCAGCGATTCCAGGCAGGACGAAAATGCCTGAACTTATCATCGCCCCGGTCGAGACAGCGAAAACGCCTAGAAGGCCAACGTCTTTGGAAAGTCTTTTCACGACAGTATACTCAACGGTTACGGCTTATCGCCTTGATAAACGCTCTTGCGAAATGGCTTTCGCCCGGCCCCGTTCCTCGTTGAACAAAGCACGAAGCCCCGCAAACCAAAGCATAGGGCGAGCAAAACTGTCGCATTTCGCACAACTCTATATCTTGGCACGTGCTGATCCCCGGTTAGTGACCTCGTCATTAAGAACATATGCCGCGCCTCAGGTTTCTGCAATCACAGACCGTGCTATCTTATGCGTTGACAAACCGTCCACGTTCAGCAGACACCATGCAACCGCCGAAACCTGATGGCTTTTGCGTACATGATGAGAAGCATGGTCGCCGCATTGAACCGCCTTGCTCAGAGGTTTCGGGCCTGGGCTCGGTTTTCATCGCTCTGAATCATGGCCTGAAGAATATCCCAAAGGCTTGTCATGCTACGCTTCTATCGCACTACCGAATGGCAGCTTCTGTGGCCTTTTTACATGGAAGCCCTCTTCGGGACGATTTTGTACATCTTTGTCCCTTTCATGGTCCTGTACTTCAATTCCATTGGCATGGGGGCCTCGGAAATCGGGATTCTCATGTCCGTCTGGCCCCTGTCGGCATTACTCTTCGAAGTTCCAACCGGAGCGATCGCCGACCTGTGGGGACGAAAACTGTCGGTCATACTCGGATATTTCTGTGAAGGGATATTGGCTGTACTGCTGTTCTTTTTCACGCATCACGCCGCGGTTTTTGTCCTCTTTTTCTTTATCGGCGTGGCCAGGACACTCACGTCAGGCGCAAAGGAAGCTTGGGTGGTGGATCTGCTGAGGGCAAGAGGCCACGATGACCTCAGGTCAAACTATTTTTCCAAATACTACAGTCTCTTCAACCTGGCGTTTGTCATATCGGGCGTTATAGGGGCACTCTGCGTCGATTTCGCTGGGCTGCAGGTTATCTGGCTGGTAACCGGCATCAGCTACTTCATGTCAGCTGGCTTGCTGATGTTTGGGCGCGAAGACTTTATTGCACAGCGAGAGACGTTCAGTGGCGCCATAAAAGGGATCTGGCGTCAAACCAGACGGACCGCCCTCTACGCACTTAATGAACGCTCCGTTACATACGTTTACGTGATTAGCTTTACAGTGGCAATGGCAGGCATCTTCCGCAGCATGATTTCGTGGACACCGTTCCTGCAGGGCTTTGGATTTCCTGACGAAGGGTTTGGCTACCTGTGGTCCGCAATGAACATAACCGGGGTAGCGGCCCCCCTTCTGGCACGTCGTCTCCTGAATCGGGTTGAAGACAGAATTGCGCTGATCTGGATCTCTGTGCTTACGCTGGCTTATGGTGTTCTGGTACTCCTGACCGGCAGCCTCTTTATGCTGATTGGGTTGATCATTGTAAGCGCCTTCATTTTCGACTTTCGAATGCCCATCAACCGCGTGTTCTTCCATCGCTTCATTCCCACTCACATTCGCAGCACGTCCGGCAGTTTTGAACAAATGTTGAACGCAAGTGCACGTATGATCAGTTTCCCCCTCGTCGGCATCCTGATCGATGGGGTCGGTCCGAAGTACACCGTCTTTATTTCCACGCTTTTTATGATCCCGGTCATCGTTCTATATTCCCGCGTCCGCGATGTCCACAACGAAAAATCGCCGTGACCCACGATCAAACACGACTTTTTCGCATGGCGTCTCGCTGCTGACAAAAAACAGGAAGTACACACTCAAACCGGGACCGGCACCCGACCACTGAAACCTATGGTCCGGAAGAGCAGCGGCGAAACACAGGTACGTATGAGACCTACGGATGATACTTCAGGTGGGCGGTGAAATAAAGCAGAACAGCTATAATCGCGGCAATCAAAGGGGTCCCCACCCACGCCAGACCGACATGAAAAACAGTACGCCAGCGGACCACCTGTAATCCTTTAATCATACTGATGCCCAGCAACGCCCCGACAACAGCCTGTGACGTGGATACCGGCACGCCAATCATCGCGTAGACATGCACGGTGACGGATGCCGACAGAATAACAATAAAGGCGGTAAACATGTTGATCTCAACGATGCCACGTCCTACAGTCAGCATGACTGGCTTGCTCATGGTGAGAATGCCGCCGGCAATACCGAGCCCCCCCAGCAATACAGCCCACTGGGAGGAAAGAAGGTTGCTTCCGACAAGGACAGCGGAAACATTCGCAACGTTATTTGCCCCAAGCGCGTAGGCACCATAACAGCCACCCAAGATAAGAGCCAGGCGGAGGAGTTGATCCTGAACCACGAGTGATGGCTTCAACCAGAGGGTAACATACTTGAAGATGTGGTGGAACAAAACGTAGAAAAGCATGCCGCCGACGGGCGTCCCGATCCAGCATAAAATAACTTTGCCCAACCCGGACAATTCCAACTGCCCCTGCATGATGCCCACACCAATAATACCGCCGATCACGGCTTGGGAGGTACTGATGGGAAGACGGGCTACAGTCATGAGAAGAACTGTCGTTGCCGCACTGAACACCGTCACGGCGGCAGTTAAACGGTCCTGGGGAGTCAAACCGCTCAGCGTTTCGATACCGGCCCGACCTTGAAACCATGCCCCCAGAACCACAAAAATGGCGGCCAGCAAGGCTGCTTTCCACCAAGGTACCATACGGCAGCTTACAGCC
>JAIPIM010000175.1 GCA_021734725.1 Minisyncoccota bacterium
CCAGGCGCTTGACCAGTGGCAACCCGTTCCGGGAGAGGGGACCCACCGCCATGTCATCGGCGACATCCTATACGATGCGGACTACTTGCACGTGCGCCTGCGAGACTTGGCGCTGCTGGAGAGACCCGTATCTCGAGACGATCCCGCAGCGGGCGATTACTGGAAAATTCTCTGGGGCGATCAAGACGAGCAGAGTGTCTGGCAAATCACGGTGAACCCGGAAGGGAAAACGTCGGTTAAGCGACGAACCAGGAACACGGAAACCAGTATCGATGAATTGACCATGGATGTGGCTTCGAATGTGGGAGAAGATGATTGGACAGTGTTAGTCGCCATTCCTCTAACTGTTCTGCCAGTTCAGCAGAACACAATTCTGATGAACTTTGCCCGCGGTTCCGGTGCCAGCAATGACCTGGCATTGTACGCCCCAACCAACCGGAAACTGAAGGACTTGGACAGTTTTGCCCGAGTCATTCTGGGGAACCCGGATGTTGCCGACGTTGCTCCCGTGGCGGTATCTGAAGAGGGGCTTATCCTCTCTTGGGATTTTGAAAATGATGACGATATCGTGCGTGACGGTTCATCCATGGGCAATACCGGCGAACTGAAAGGACCCGTTCTGAGGGAAGACGGTCCTTTCGGCCGTTGTATACGGATACGCGGATTAAAGAGCATCCAGAATCATGTTGAATTGAACAATCTCAAAGGGCTGAAAAGGGATTCGCCTTTCACGTTCAGCATGTGGGTAAATCTGGAGATGAGCCGTTGGCATTTGGTGAACCACACTGTGAAGCATACTATTTTGGAAATTCCCAGTGGGATTCTCATACGCGCCAGCAATCCCGGGCGTCCATCGTCTGGGCGCCCGTCCGTAATCTGTCCGCCGATGGACGACACGAGTGCCGCCCGGCTGGAGTCAAACATACAGACTCTCACGCCGCTGGCATGGGAACATTTGGCGGTGACCTACGATGGGCGCCGAGTGGTACTCTACGTTAACGGTCGTTTGGCAGCGCAGGCCGATTCTGTCAAGCTGTCGGCACTGGGCGATGGAACAGGAACGTTACGCTTGGGAACTCACAGCTCAGGAAAGCACCACCGGCATTTTCGTGGTCTGATGGATGGGGTGAAGATCTATCGACGCGCCTGGTCGCACGACGAAGTTCTGGCCCATTATCGGCAGGGGTTGAAGCATATTAAACACTGGGTGTCCGAGCATGTCGGGGAAGAATAATCATATCTTGCGCGAAACACATAATTGCGGTCGCTCTACGAAAAACAAGTAGAAAAGAACATTCGAGCATAAAGCAACCAAACCAGAGAACGACGAATGGCTTGTATTACCTGTTGAGAAGCGATATGGTTTATTGATGCCAGGGAGTTATGTAAAGAGGGACGGGTACGAGGCGTGACAGCTTAACACGAAATGAACGTGTGGAGCGATAGAAATGGATGTTATTGTAGACGGTATTCTTGTGGGGCTCCTTCTTTACGTGTTTCTCGTTGTTGTTATGGGAAGCGTCCTGCTTGTCCAAGCTCTGCGCCCGAATGGCCATCGCCAAATCTCCGAGGAAAGTGCTCCGGAGATCCAGCAAAACACGTGACGACTTCGGCGCAAACGCTTCGGCCACAACGCTCTTTGAGCCTTCGAGTGGGTGAAGGTGAATAATGAAGGCTAGAGGCGGATACCCTTGAATGTCCCTTGAGACAAGGAATTCTGGGCCTTGTATGGTAACGCGCATTGAGCGTCTACCTTTACCCCTCCACGGGACCTCCCTCGTACGGTCGCGGTGCTGAGGCCCTCCCGCGTTCACAGCGTCATTGGAGCATGTCGCGAACATTCTTTTGCGCCTTCCCCTGTCCAGGACTTGCCAGTAAGGTTATATTTCCGGGATGCAAAATCCAAGCCAACAAACCATTCGCAATGTTGCTATTGTCGCTCACGTAGACCATGGGAAAACTACTTTGGTCGATCAGCTTTTTAAACAGAGTGGAATATTCCGTGACAACGAAGCGGTTGACGATCTTCTCATGGATTCCATGGATCTGGAGCGAGAACGCGGCATAACGATTGCCTCGAAAAATGGTTCCTTCCGTTTTCGTGATGCGTGGATTAACATCATCGACACTCCCGGGCACGCCGATTTTGGAGGTCAGGTCGAGCGCGTGTTAAAAATGGCGGATGGTGCATTGCTTCTGGTGGACGCCAAAGAGGGGCCCATGCCCCAAACGTATTTTGTCTTAAAAAAGGCTCTTGCGCTGGACTTGCCGATCATTGTTGTCGTCAACAAAATCGACAAACCGGGCGCACGTTGCGATTGGACTGTGGACCAAGTGTTTGATCTGTTCTGTCGTCTGGACGCCCCTGACGAACTCCTGGAGTTTCCCGTGATTTACGCGTCGGCCCGTGACGGTATTGCCAGTGAGGACGCCACCGTTGCCGGCACCTCCCTCGAGCCGCTTTGTCGAACGATCGTCGAGTATATTCCGCCGCCTTCCGGTGATCCTGAGGGTCCCCTGCAGATGTTGGTGAGCTCCATTGATTATTCCCCGTACCTGGGCCGTCTAGCCATTGGCAAAGTCACGTCCGGCACGTTAAATCTCAACAAGGAGATTGCCGTGGTGACGCGGGACGGTTCACAGGTGCCCGCGCGTATCACGAAGGTGTACCGATTTGAAGCAAACAAAAAGGTCCCCATCGAGGCAGCGGGAACCGGTGAAATCGTTGCCGTAGCCGGGATGGACGATGTTACCGTGGGAGTTACGTACACAGATCCGGACAACCCACTTCCCCTGCCGCCCATAGCGATCGACCCACCGACAATTTCCATGAACTTCGTGGCCAACGATTCACCGTTTGCAGGGCGGGAAGGACGCTATGTCACGGCTCGGCATTTGGAGGAACGTTTGTTCCGGGAAACCTTAGGGGACGCCGCTCTCGTTGTGGATTCCCTGGGGGAGGGGCGCGGCTTTAAAGTATCGGGCCGTGGTGAACTTCACCTCTCGATTTTGATTGAAACGATGCGTCGAGACGGGTACGAGTTTCAAGTGACCCAGCCGCAGGTGATTTTCCGGGAAGAAAATGGCTCTCTGCAGGAACCGTACGAAGACCTGACCCTGAGTTTGCCGACGGAAAGCATGGGGACCGTCATGGAGAAAATGGGGGTGCGCAAGGGGCGTCTGCTTTCCATGGAACACAGCCAGGACGGCACCGTGTGTCTGCTCTATAGAATACCTACGCGGGGGCTGCTCGGTTTTCGCAGTGAGTATCTCACCGATACGCGAGGGGAGGGGATTATGAACTATATCTTCGACGGATACGGTCCGCATGCGGGAGATATCAGGCAGCGTCGTAACGGGGTGCTGGTTTCCATGAATAATGCAACTACCGTAGCGTATGCATTGAATAATTTGCAGCAGCGCGGCCGCATGTTCGTCGGCCCCGGAGTAGATGTGTATGCAGGGCAGATTGTGGGTGAACACTGTCGAGAGAACGATCTGCCGGTAAACACCGCTAAGGGGAAAAAGCTGACAAATATTCGTGCCGCGGGATCGGATGAAAACATCCTGCTGACGCCGCCGGTCAACATGAGCTTGGAAGACTGTATTACGTATATCAACGAGGACGAAATGGTGGAGCTGACCCCGTCCGCAATCCGCTTGCGCAAGATCCGTCCTCTCAAAGCATGAGTTGTCAAATCCGATGTAAGTGGTTGAATGCCAACATTCCAAAATTCCAGTATTCCAGTATTCCATAGGATGGGGAACTCTACAGTTGCGCTAGACCGATTGGTTACCCCCGTATGACAGATCGCACACGGAAACTGGGCAGTCGCATGTTGATTGTCAGCAGCGGAATTTTCTTGAGCCGCTGTTTGGGATTGGCGCGCGACGTTGTATTTGCTGAGGTCTGGGGGACCGGCGTGGCGCTGGCAGCGTTTATTATTGCATTCACCATTCCGAATCTGTTGCGCGCTTTGTTCGGAGAAGGCGCCTTCAACGCAGCCTTCGTACCGCTGTTCACTTCACGTCTTGAGACTGAGGGGCGCGAATCCGCTTGGAAGAGCGCTTGCCGTATTCTGTCCGTAGTCACCGTAATTGTCTCAGCGATCGTACTGTGCGTGATGGTGGGGAGCGTGTTGACCCGGCAGCTCGTCTCGAATGAATTAGCCCATGCGACGTTGAGCCTCCTTCCCTGGTTGATGCCTTATGCGGTGATTGTGTGTTTGATGGCCGGATTTGCCGCTGTACTGAACAGCGTGGAAAGATTCTCACTTCCGGCGTTCGCCCAACCCATACTCAACCTGTTCCTAATTGCCGGAGCACTGTTCATAGGTCCTCTTTTAGGGACGGACCCGCGGAGGCGCGTTTACGGGCTTGTTTTGTGTGTACTGGCTGCTGGCGTGTGCCAGTTGGGGGCTCATGTCTGGGCGGCCGCGCGCCAAGGGTTTGTGTTCCGGTTTTTACCCCATATCAGGGATCCAGCGGTGCGCCGTTTCTCGGTGCTGCTTGCACCGATTGTGGTCGGAGCGGGTGTGGTGCAGCTGAATGTCGTGGTGGATCGTCTGCTGGCCGGTTACCTTGGCAGCGTGGCTACGACGACATTGTATTACAGTCAGCGTCTTGTTTACCTCCCTGTCGGTCTCTTCGGTGTTGCTATGAATGTGGTTTGTCTGCCAGCGCTCACGCGGGCCTGGACGGACCGGGACGATAATGCCTTCACGGCACATTTTTCAGAAGCATTGCGCCTGGTTCTTTTATTTGCGCTACCCTCCGTCGCTCTGTTGCTGGTGTTACGCGAGCCGATTGTCGCCCTTTTGTTCGAACGGGGGAGCTTCGATCAGGCGGCTACCCGCGAAACAGCCTGGACGTTGCTGTTCTATGTGTGGGGTATTCCGGCCTTTGTTTGTGCAAAGGTTGCCGTGGCGCCCTTCCACGCGCGCCAGGATACGCGCACTCCCGTGCGGATCGCCGTCCTGTGCCTGGCTCTCAATGTGGTACTGAATATTGTGCTGATGCAATTTTTACGGCAGGGAGGGCTTGCGTTGTCTACGGCAATCTGTTCTTACGTCAATTTTTTCCTTCTCATGTGGAGCCTCAGGCGGGTCGGTGGAAAGGTGCCCGTGCGGAGAGTGCTGAACTGGGCACTCCGAATGGCTGTTGCAGGATGTGCAGCCGGGATCGCGGCACATGGAACACTCACATGGAGTATGCTGTCGTTTAAGAATGAACTCCTCACCAGGGCCGGGGCGGTTATCTGCCCTCTTGCCGCCGGCGGGATTGTGTATGTGGTGGTCGTCACAGCCTTGGGAGGACGAGAACTGAAGGAGGCGTTCGGTAAGTATGCTCCACGATCTTAATCACCTTGAGGGGAAAAAATTTTGCGTCGTTTTTGTGAAGGTAATTGATGAATCCGCTGGCAAGGTGGAACTCCAGGCTTTGCACGGGCGAGCAAGCATCGAGGCTGAAAAACTGCGGTGCTACACGCCCGAAGGCGTGTGCTTCGCGGTGCCGAATTCCGCGTTGCCCAACATACTGCCGAACGATGGCACGGAATTGCTGAAAGACGCGGAGTATTTCGTGCTGGTGAAACTGGATCCGAACATCGAGTTTATGGGGCAGTCTTGAGTTTTTAAAAGGATATCCGGAACGGCTCCAGGCGCTTTGACGTTGTTAATTCGCTAACCTCGCAGGACTGAACGCGTGCGCCTGGGGGGCCTTGCTTTAACCACTCGACAAAAGAGGTCAATTCTTCTTCATCACCTTGAACAACGCACTCAACGGTTCGGGAATCCTTATTACGCACATAGCCTCTGAGATCGCCGTAGCGTCGTGCTTCGCGAACTGTGGAATAGCGAAAGCCGACACCGGTGACTGTCCCCTGGATAAGCACTTTGTATGTTTTTTCCATGTTGTCTGTCCTTGACTGTCTCACTATAGTTTGTGGTCTTCTCTTTGGGAAACGTCAATGAATGTTGTATTGCCAAACCTTTACTATAACGCTCTGCTGTGCAGGTACAGTGAGATTGCCATTAAAGGGCGTAACCGACGCATGTTCGAGCGGTATCTCAAACGTACCATTAAGCGGTTGCTTGGCGTTCCCGGACGGTACGAAGTAGGCCAGGAGCGCGGGCGCATATTTGTGACCCCGCGAACGGCTGACACGTTCTCGGCAGAGGATGTGCGCCGGTTTCGGCGTGAGATGCCCCGGGTCTTCGGATTAGCATCGTCATCTCCAGCCTTTCTGCTTCCGCCGGAACTATCCGCGATTGAACAAGCAGTTTTGGATTCGTTCCCGCTTGTGTACGATGCCTGGGTAAAGGAATTGCCATCGCATCAGCCGCTCCGCTACGCAACCCGGGCTCGACGCAGTCACCAGGGGTTCCCTCTCACCTCTACACAACTCGAGATCAAGCTGGCCGACGATTTTCTGCTGCCTCGATTTCCCCGGCTGAAAATCGATTTAGACAATCCCGACTTGACGATGCACATCGAGGTTCGCAAAGAGCGCGCGTTCCTTTCCTACGAAACAATCCCAGGTCCGGGTGGGCTCCCCTCTGGAACGGGGGGACACGTGCTGGCTCTTCTTTCCGGCGGAATTGATTCGCCTGTCGCCTGCTACCAGATCATGCGGCGCGGCTGCACAATGGATTTTGTAACTTTCCACAGTGCTCCCTATACACCACCGGGCACAGTACGAAAGGTTGCAGCCCTGGTGGACGCCCTGCAACAGTATCAAGGGCAGGGGAGACTGATTGCCGTTAACCTGCTGCCCGCGCAGAAAGCAGTGAAAAACCGATGTTCGGAACGTCTGCGGACGATTTTGTATCGTCGTCTTATGATGAGAATTGCCGATCGGATTGCTGAGGTCTTTGGTGCGCAGGCTTTTGTGACAGGAGAAAACCTGGGGCAGGTGGCCAGTCAAACACTTGCCAACATGTCTATTATCGCGCAGCAGGCGCGGCTGCCGGTCCTGCGTCCGCTCGTGAGTTTTGATAAACACGAAATTACAGCGATTGGGTCACGTATCGGAACGTACGACATATCCCGGCAAGCCATGCCGGACAGCTGTACCGTATTCGCCCCCACCAATCCCGCGACCGCGGCGTGCAGCGCGAGTGTTCAGCACGAAGAAGACCGACTGGATATTCCAGCGCTTGTTCAGGAATGCCTTGATTCGGCAGTTACCGTGGACGTACACACGTACAGGGAAACCCCGCTGTCTAAATCCGAGACTCCAAGCAGTGAAGCCACCTCGTGATGCACGGTTGCGGAAACATAGATAGTTTACCCGCTTGAAACGTGGAGAAAGAGCCCTGGCAAGTAGGGGAAGAGGAGGGGGGGAGGAAACTTGCCAGGGCGGGGGATGTCAAACAGAAAACAGTACCTCGCACCCCAAACATTCCAACTTCATGAAATTAGTATAAAACCGCTCGCGCGAAATAAAAGTTATCGGTCGCACTTTTTTTAACTTTTTTTTCTGCTCGGGTATAAAAGCCTCCTGAATCCGTGGGAAAACAAACGGCAAAAAGGGCTTCTTTTCTGCACAGAAAGAAGGTACACAAAAACCTGTCAAGAATACCCACGGCCGAGACAGTGTAGCCAATGATTCATAGAACACAATTCACACTTCAGCAGGCGCCTTCTCGGCCCGGTGTCTATGTTTTCCGTAACCACTCCGGAGATGTCATCTATGTCGGGAAGGCAAAAAATTTGCGGAAACGGATGGCGTCCTATTTTCAGCCTTCCCGGCGCCGCACAGCGGATGTGAAGGTCCGTGCGCTCATTAACAGTATTGAGTACGTTGAGATTCACCCCGTCGCTAAGGAGACTGAAGCATATCTTCTCGAATCCCGACTCGTTAAGCAGTATACCCCTCGCTATAACGTGGAGCTACGCGATGACAAGCGTTTCCTCCTTGTGGCAGTCGATCCCAACGAGCCTTTTCCGCGGCTGAAACTCACGCGTCTCAAGAAGGACGACGGTCGCCTGTATTTCGGCCCCTTTCCACGGGCTGGTGCGCTGCGCCAGACGGTCCATTATCTAGCCAAGTCTTTCCACTTGCGAACATGCAGTGTCCGAACCCCCAATGCCGACACTCGACGACACTGTATTGAGCGTATTGTACGCCAGTGTTCCTGTCCGTGCACTGGACACGTGACGGCCGCGGAGTACCGTCACCAACTGGACCGGGCGCTCGATGTCCTCCGTGGGCGGAGCAACGACGTGGAAAAAAAACTCGAAGAAGAGATGAAAGAACTGGCCGAGCGCCAACGGTACGAGGATGCTGCGCGCTGTCGTGACATTCTCGATAACCTGCGACACGTCTGCCAAGTCGAAAAAATGCGCAGTTTCGAACGCGTAACTCTGACGAATGTTGAACCGCAAGACGGCATGGAAATGCTGCGGGAAGCGCTGGGGCTGCAAGAATTGCCAACGGTTATTGAATGTTTTGATGTGTCGAATATTGGCGGGCACCTGGCTGTGGCAAGCATGGTATGCTTTCGAGCGGGAAAGCCATCCTCAAAAGACTATCGGCGTTTTCGCATACGGGCACGTGAAG
>JAIPIM010000176.1 GCA_021734725.1 Minisyncoccota bacterium
CCAAGCGACTTTGTCGAACGCATGGGGAGCTACTGGCATACCTGGCGGGGTTGACGGATCTCGGGGCTTTCAATAGACGATGGGGCGAGGCGATATTTCCCACATGCACGTTATCAACACTATTGCTCCTGTTGTGCTGATTATCAGCGTCGGGATTTGTCTTCGCAGGGTCGGTTTTATTTCCCGGGAAGACTATCAACCAGTTATGCGGCTGGTGTATTGGGTGGGACTGCCTTGTCTGTTGTTCTACAAGACAGCGCAGGTTACTATCCGCGCCGGTGCCGCATTTGACATCTTCGTGGTATTGCTGGGTGGTACGGTGACAAGTGTTGTTGCTGCTGGCTTGGGATGCATTTTGCTGAGATTCCGGAAGGGGGCCCGAGGGGTGTTCCTGCAGGGGGCATACCGCGGGAATTTAGCCTATGTCGGGCTTCCCCTAATCCTTTTCTCACTGGCCGGTTCCAACGTGGGCGGATCAGGGGAATTGGAGGCTCTGGCGGTAGTCGCAATTGCACCGCTGATCCCGCTTTATAATGCGTTGGCCGTCGTGTTTTTGGTTGCCGACGGGCAACGGCAAAGCGGCGGTGACTCGGTTCATTGGGGGACGCTGCTCATTCGCGTGGTGAGGAATCCACTGATACTGGCGTGTGCCCTGGGCATTGGGTATTCAGTCACGGGCTGGGTATTGCCGGTACCCTTGGGGCGCGCGTGTGCAACGCTGGGGAACATGGCTCTGCCGGCGGCGCTGCTTGGCATGGGCGTGACTCTGACGTTCTCGTCTCTGCACGGCAAGTTATCTCCCGCCCTTGCCGCGGCCTTGATCAAGGTAGGGGTGGCGCCCGTCGCGGGATATCTTCTTGCATCCGTATTGCGTTTACCGCTTGGTCAGGCACAGATAGCCGTCTTATACCTGGGCTGTCCAACAGCCGTGACGTCTTATGTGATGGCCCAGCAATTGGGGGCGGATGATGAATTGGCCAGGAACATTGTGGTGGTGAGTACACTGCTGGCCATACCGGTGTTGTCGGTGATTCTCGTATTATTTTGAGTGGAAGAGGCTTTCGACCAATAGAAAAGCCGACCGTGGTTGTGGTCGGCTTTCCGGTATAATGAATGGATGACGTTCGTATCACATGACTCAATCGAGCGGCTCGAATTCATCCTTTTCAGCGCCGCATTCCGGGCACACCCAATCATCTGGTAAATCTTCGAAGGCTGTTCCGGGGTCAACCCCGTTGTCAGGGTCGCCTGTGGCGGGATCATAGACATAACTACACAAGGTGCATTCGTATTTCTTCATTTCTGTTTCCTTTTCCGTCTATGCTTCTCTGTTAACGATAAAGCCTATCAAGAATATATCTGTTTGTGAGCTGGTTGCAAGCTTGCCGCTGGTTGATGTCTCCAAGCAGGCAATCTAATACTCCCAAGCGACGAATTCCACCGTGTTATCGTCTTCCAATTTCGGGTTTTGCAGTTGGTAATCCAGCTGACCCCAGTTGCCTTGTGAATCGACGTCTCCCCATGCGATAATTGCGCCCGTGATGCCCGTGTTCCCGTGCAGATAAACATTTCCGGTTTTGGTGTATATGAGTCCTTCAAACGTACTTTTCCCGTGAAAGGAAATGAATCCGTTTTCGCTGGCGAGCGCCGGAAAGTCACTATGCTTAATAAGAGTGGTTTTGCCGTGGTCTTCGATATTGCCCGTGGCAAAGATGGCGCCATTGATCGTAGTTGTTCCCTGGGTGTCTACGTTTCCGTCAACCCACATGACGCCCCCGGGCGGGTTGTAAGTGCCTTTCAGGACCATATCTCCTGTATAGACTTGGTTGTTTGCTTTTGCGATCTCGTAGTAATAATCGAAGTCCAGCGGGGGGAATGCGACGCGTCTGACTCCTGATCGGGCCGTGCCAGTGACATTGGCTGCGCCTTTCAGTGTTGTTGTCCCCACCGAATCCGCATCTCCTCGAACCTCAATGCTTCCCCAAAATTCCGTGCTCTGGTTGCTGTGTGTACCGCTTTCCACATACCCGTTGCCGTGACCGATGATATCGCCATTGGCGAAGATGCCTACGGCCAGAGCCGCGCCGTAGTTGGGCGCGCGCAGATAGACCCGGACCGTTTCAGTTATATCGTCTACCGTTCCAATGGCTTCAGCGGAAACCCCGCCCGATATTGGTTGTATACTGACCGAGTACGTACCTTCACCCATGCTTCCCGTTATCATTGCTGTCGGCGGGTTGTTTAGCGTGTCTGGATCGTCAGCGACGAAGCCAAGCGCCTGGTAAGCGGCTCCGTCGGCGATATGACGCGCCTTTGCTCGTGTAATCACACGATGGCTCTGGTGGAGATCGCCACCTAACATCATTCCGACGGTTCCGGCCACAAGTCCGATCAGCATGACAAAGAAGAGAACCGCAATAAAAGCGGATCCGCGGGCATCTGGTTGTGAACGGTAGTTACAGACTAACATGATGTGTACTCCTGTGTACGTTGCTTTCATATGATACGCATGCAACGTATTTGCGTTGTTATCGCTTACTTATTCCTTGGGGTTGCCTGCACCGCACATGATTTACGGAATGTTTCGCCCTTTATCTGTCGGCTGATCGTGTATCGCATTTCAAGAGCGGCCGGTGCGGGATCCTGCCCGTCCAAAAGAAGCCGAAACTTGCCCATGTCACTGTTTTTCTCGACTGCTACGCTGATGTCCACCCCGCGGTAGGCTCCGTGCCAGCGGATGGCCACATCGCGCAATTTTGCCGTTGACGTATACGGTGCGGTGGAATGGAACACCGCCTGCCATTGAAGGAATCTGCCCCGTGGAAGAGCGGAAAGGGAGTACACCGTCCCCGCGTTTGTAAACTCCGGCGCGGTATCCCAGGTGGCGGCGTCCGACATGTCCGGCTGGTCGCCGGCGCGAACCCGTATGTGGACATCGTCGTTCGCGGTAGTCACGGCACGCCACTTCAGGTCCACGAATGGCGGGTCGACCAGTCGTGTATCGACGATTTGGGAGGTGAATGTTGCCTCCGTGGGATAGGTCACGTAAATGGACTCCACGGCCACAATCTTACTTAGCGACATTATGTCCTCAGCCGGTATGCTGCTCCAGTCCGCCACCCCGCTCACGTTGGTAGCATCGTCGACAATTTCATAGGTATGCACGGCCCCGCTGGTATCGTTCCACACCATGGGCGATCCGTTGCCGGAGGAGGCCCCTAAGTGGAGACTGACGATATAGGATTTGTTTTTATCAATGGCCAGGTCAAAGACATCGCTTTGTATTTTCCCTTTATTGGGGATACCCACGCTGGTACTGCCGGAAAAGGTCAGTTGCTGCATGGTAGTTGCATCACCGTTATAACCGGACGTACGTTCCATGATATAGGCGGATTCGATGCTGAGGTTGCCCGTTCCATTGGTGGCGGCGAGCGTGACCGCACCGCGCTGGCCGTTGTAGGCGATTGTCTGTCCGAGTTCATCGTTTGCGGGGTTAACGATAATTCGCAAGGTGGCATTCTCGTGACTGGTGGTATCGGCTTCGCCCTCTGCTCCCAGAGATTGAACGGACGCCTCCCAGGAAATGCGGTCACCGATCATTTGGCAGATCTTTTCTCCGAGGGTCGCTTCCAGCGCTATCTCGGCGAGATTGAGTTCGGCTGTCGGCGCGTCAAACGTGCTTTCCACCCACATGTCGTTGTAGACTCTAAGGATGAGTCGATCCCCGGGGTCGTTGGCAGCAAAAAGCAACTGTGATTTATTGCTCCACCCGGGGTATGCCGACATATCTTCCTGGCTTGCCGTGGCGCCGGATTGTCCAGCCGGCGGCAGTAAGTACTCCGCTTCGTAGCTCAGGCCAGTGGCACTCATGGTAATTTTGTCCAGCCCAAGCTGGAAATCCGTGGCCTCATCGTTCTTGCCCGTGATCGTGAAATACAAATAATGCGTGCCGGAGGAAATGGTCCATGTCCCCATTGGGACCGTCTCGCGGTCTTGTGAGTCACTGTAAGCGTCAAATTCGGCGGGTTCAGAGGAGATACGCCAGTTTGTGACATTGTCCAGTAATACTTGCGTGGTTGCGTTTCCCGCGTTGTACATGCTCCGGCTGCCGTCTCCGTAATACCATGTATAGAAAAGTTGATAGAGCCGTTGCATGTCTTCTAAAGAGTTATCCCGCGGGCTGAACACCGTCCGCCGAAGTTGCATGGGGCGGGCGGCATCATCCCAATTGTAGCTGATATGGTAGATTATGGTTTCGTCCCAGTCGATCTCATTATTCGCGGTCACGGGTAATCCCGTGGGACTACCGCTGCGGCGTAATACAGGGAAGCTTAGGCAGTACGCGCCCGAAGAGCTTTCCGGCCACATAAGAATTTCACCCCGAGCCGTACTGGCCAAGTCTTTCTTCCCCCACTCCTGAGCGATCTTGATTTGACTATCCATCTCAGCTGTTACCCGTGCCTTTGCCGACGTTGTAACCACAAATATTGCAAGAGGAGTAAGGGCTGAAAGCAGAACGACAACAATCGTGGACGCCACCAGCAGTTCGGTGAGTGTGAATGCGTGTTTTCGAGCGCGCATAGTGACCATATATTGCTTCCGTCTATTCATTGGGGTTCATAACCGTGCCATCCGCAATAATGGTTACGACAGAAACAGTCTGCGGAGGCAGACTCTCCTTCCACGTCGAGCTGACGTTGACGGTTACCTGCCGCGTAGAACGAAATTCCGAGCCGATGACCGTTGACCGTTGAAATTCACCGTTTGCATCCAGCTTGCCTTGTGCATCGACGGGGGTATTACTCTCCGCCATGACCGTAATCTCGGAGTAAGGGAATGACCGCAACTGTTCTATGCGGTTGGTTGCAATGGTGTGGGCGGTATAGCGATGCCGGATGTATTTTTCGCCCCACATGGTGGCGGTGATCAGGCCCAGGGCGGCGGTCAAGGCCACACCAGTAAATGCCATGACCAGCATAACCTCCACCAAGGTGAACCGGGCTTTACGGCTCCATTGGGATGTGTCGGATAAACTTTTCATAGGTGCCCGACCCTCGTACGTCTTTCTTCTAAGGAATTAAACGTATCCTGCCCACTGGCTACCGAATTCAGACTACACTGCAACCCTGAACGGTGTAACGACATACTCCATCAACATTTGATTTAGCAAGTTTTACACCAAAAGCGCTTCTGAGACGGGCATCAAATAGTATTCAAGATATTGGAGGTGAAGTACTTCTGATTATAAAGCGTGTCACTATGAACGGTGGCAAAAGCATTAAGAAACCCCATTTTTATCATTGTTGTGAACGGTCTTTTGTCTCATTACTGAGACGTCAGTCGTTCGAATTTAGCCACATCCGGTTATCCTTCTGGATAAGCTCCTGGGCGGCTTGGGGTCCCCAGCTTCCGGCCGGGTAGAAGGTCAGGCCGGCATTTTCCCGGGCGGAACCCGCCTTTTGCCAGTAATCGAGTATGGGCATGAGGATGGACCACTGGGTTTCACTGTTGTCACGCCGAATGAACAAGGTTTGATCGCCAAGCATCACATCCAGAAGAAGTCTTTCGTAGGCATCTGGGGGATGGTCGCCGAAAACGTCATGGTAGCTGAACGCCATGTCAAGGGTGCTCATGCAAAGCTTTGGTCCGGGGCGTTTGGCCTGCAAGCGAAGGGCTATGCCCTCCAGGGGTTGCACGTTTAACGTCAGTATATTAACTGCCAGATGTTCGGGAAGGAGGGGATTGAAAATGGAATGTGGTACCGGTTTGAAGGCAATTGAAATGTCAGTTCGCCGCTCGTTGAGACGCTTGCCCGACCGCAAGTAGAAAGGGACGCCGCGCCAGCGCCAGTTATCCAGCATAAACCTGGCGGCCACAAATGTTTCGGTTTCGGAGTCTTGACCAATCTTGTCTTCGTCACGGTACGCCCTGACCTGTTGGTCTTCCACTTCACCGGCGAGGTATTGTCCACGTACGACATGCTGCTCCACGTCTTGGGGGCAGAATGGCCGGATGCACTGTAGAAGCTTACGCTTTTCGTCTCGGACATGATTGGCTTCAAAAGACGAGGGAGGTTCCATACCCACCAGCGCCAGCAGCTGCAGCATATGATTCTGGAACATATCGCGCAGCGCGCCACTTGTATCGTAGTAGCCGGCACGGAGTCCGACACCGATGGTCTCGGCGGCGGTTATCTGCACGTGATCGATATAGTGTCGATTCCAGAGTGGTTCGAAGATCGCGTTTGCGAAGCGCAGCATGAGTATATTTTGCACCGTTTCTTTCCCCAGGTAATGGTCGATGCGGTATATCTGCTCTTCGGCAAGGCATTTGGCGATGCTGGCGTTCAGCTGTCGGGCGCTGTCCAAGTCATGGCCAAACGGTTTTTCGGCCACCAGGCGCCGCCAACTGGTTTTCTGCCCCCCTTGTTGGAGAAGCCCTGCTTCCGCGAGGTTTTCGGCGACTGCGCCGTAAACGCGCGGTGGAGTGGAAAGGTAAAACACCACATTACCTTGTGTGTCATGGCGTGTGTCGAGATCTCGGAGCCATTTTTTCAGTTCCTGATACAGGGCCGGATCGTCGTAGCTGCCGGGTAGATAGTAGGTCTGCTCGCAGAAGTTTTCCACGGTTTGCGGCGTGGCGGCCGACTGTTCAGACAGGTCCTTTCGGATGCGTTCACGAAATCCATGTGTGCCGAGTGGCGAACGCGCGAAGCCCAGCACAAAGAAATTATCGGGCAGAAGATTACGCTGAAACAGGCGAAAAAGGCTCGGCATAAGTTTGCGGGAAGTCAGATCTCCGGATGCACCAAAGATCACGAGGCCGCATGGACTGGGCGTGGATTCAACACACAGTGTTTCGGTCAGATCAGCAGTGAATTCACTAGAGGGCATGCCGTTCTCACGCTTTCAGTTGTTTGATCGCGGTGCGAATGCCCGCCTTACAACGGAAAATACTGGTTCCGGCAACCAACACATTTGCACCATGCGCTATTGCTTGCGGGGCCGTAGTTTTATCGATTCCGCCGTCGACTTCCAGGTGGATTGGACGCCCTGCTTCTGCAATGAAATCCCGAATACGCTCAATTTTCGACAACATTTCAGGTTGGAAAGCCTGCCCGCCGAAACCGGGTTCCACCGTCATCACGAGGATTAGATCGACGTCCGAGAGGAAGGGGACCAGGCGTTCAGCGTCGGTGCCCGGACGCAATGAAAGTCCAGCCGAGCACCCCTGCTCCTTGATGGCACCCAAGACATCATGAACATTGGCTTCAATTTCGACGTGGACAGTCAAGTTGTCGGCTCCAGCTTCCGCGAAGGGCACGATAAAGTTTTCTGGTTCATCGAGCATGAGGTGTACGTCGTATGGGAGGGAACTGCATTTCCGGATGCTTTCCACGACGGGGGGGCCAATCGTAAGATTGGGAACAAAATGTCCGTCCATGACATCGGCGTGGATAATATCTGCGCCTTCGTTTTCCGCGCGCTCGATCTCGTTTCCCAGCGCGGCAAAATCGGCGGCCAGAATTGACGGAGCGACAAGCACCGTATCCGTCGGCAGTGTTGTCAGTGGCTTTTTATGCACGGTATGCCTCTTCATGTTGCTGTTGTTCGGTCAAGAATCATGAACCTTTCACGGACAGCCGCGTCCGGTGTCATGATGGTACTATAATTGAAGTCTTTCTTTGCGTTGTTCAAGCAGAAGGTGTGGGAAATTCCGGTACGGTACGCATCCAGGGCACAAATGACCGGGCGCTGCGGAACACCGATGCGGCGAAGCCATCGTTGTATACGTGATCGTCGAACAGCGGATTGAAAACTTAAGCTTTTTGGGGTTGCCTCAATGCCGGCTTCCTTGAGGGAGGTTATAAACCATCTCCAGAATGGGACGGGGGCTTCGTCGCCAATGAAGTATGCCGCTCCACCAACCGCGGATTCAGGCGTGAGGCGTTCGGCTATTTGGAGATGGGCGGCTGCGGCATTTGCCACGTGCGTGATGGTGCTCATGACGTCACCTTTGATAGACACCGCGCGGTTTCGACGGGCATGCTGGCGCAGACGAGAAATGGTGCCATCTATGTCCTTTCCCCACAAAAGGTGAGGGCGCAGCGCACAGGTGGAGAGCCGCACGACGGTTGTGTCGATCGCGTGCCCTTTCCTGCGTGACGCCGGGTCGGTGACCACCATTTCCCAGCCGTGTGCGTCCCGTATCATTTTCTCGGCTAGTGCGATGGAACTTGCGTAAGGATGCACGTGAGCTACGGGCAAACGTATGCTTTCGTCGGCCTCCAGTGTCGGTTTGCAGCCGTTGTAAGTCACTGTGGCATCGCTCGTGTAGACCAATCGAGGAACCTTGGAGGCAATACATGCATGGAGCACGGTTGCTGTTCCTTTGGTGTTGCATTCATAATAGGTACGTCGTTCCGCATCGGCGGTACTGAGTTTAGCGGTATGAATAACCAGGTTGCGTCCTCTGCATGCAGTTTCCAGGGAGTGGCCATCCAGCAGATCCCC
>JAIPIM010000177.1 GCA_021734725.1 Minisyncoccota bacterium
TTCCCGTGTCAGGGGCAACGGAATCGCCGCCATCCTGACAACCGACGGATAACAACAACAATTTCAACGAAAAATCACAACAACATCAACAAAAATTGAATCCGCGGTAAAATCGATTGGTTTTTTCACGGATTCAGGTAAAAAATTAAAAAGCGCCGCGCCGCTTCGCGGATCTTCTGTTCCGCTTCACTGGACAACTGCTCGGCATGTTTACTGGCAATATCCTGGAGAATTGCCTTTGCCTCCCGCCAATTGCTCTCGAACGTCACCAGTACGGCAATTTCATTCCAGATGAACTGGAACCCCTTGCTGTAGTTCGCCAGCATCTCACTCAGGACCATACCGTTGGGGATATGAATCACGCGGCCGGTGCTTTGATCGGCGTCTACCCAGTTGCCAATCTCCATGAGCGTAAACTGAAACACCCTAATATCGATGACGTCCCCGCGATGCTCGCCAATCTGAATGCGGTCTCCCACTTCCATGGGGCGTCGCCACAGAATAAAAATCCATCCCGCCACATCGGACACCAGATCTTTCAGAGCAATCGTCAGACCGGCCGAGACCAGTCCCAGAAACGTCCCCACCGATTGAAAGGCACGCAACCACAGGCCGCCAAGAAACAAGAACCCGAGGGTCCCCGCCACGTAAAGGCTGACCTTCTTCCACCTGTAACGGACACGCACATCCTGAGTGCGCCGAAACACGACATTGAGCACCACCGTGCGTATGAGCCACAGCAAAATCAGTACGGCAATCGACGCCACAATCTTGTACTGCGTCAACGGCAGCAGCCCTGTGTTCGCCTGAATCCATTCAGCCAACCGGCCCATGAGTCCTTCTCCCAAAAAAGTAGCGTAGCCTTCCAGGCTGCGCGACAAACAGCACACTCGCCATCATCTTGGCGACGCAGGCTTTCCTCGCGCATGAGGACGCCTGCGCCGGACAGCCGAGGCCCGAAACACTGTCTGATGTACCCACACATGCCCCAGCAACAGTATAACGAGTGTTCCGCCGACTGGCAATTCCCCCGGAACGCCCACTTTTTGTTCTATATACTTTTGCGTTTTCCCAAAACCCTGCCTACGTTTACATGGGTACTGACAAACCAGATCTCGTGGGTCTTGCAAACTGGCTTTCACGCGAGTCGGTTTCAGCGTCCGGCGGTCAGTGGTCAGCATGGATTTCGGTTGCCCGAACACTGACCTCTGAACACTGGGAAGCGAAATCTCGCATTTCGCAATTCTCTATCTGACTGTAAAAAAGGAGATGATCGATCCTATGGATTGGCACAATTTTATCGTTGTCGGCGAAAACATTCACTGTACGCGCATCGTGAAACGTAACGGCAAAAAAGCCACCACACTTTCGGACGGCACGGAGGCGGTCCCCTTCAACCTGGGGGGCGAAGAAAGGTATTTACGGGTCCCCAAAGAGTGGGAGGCCTTCTCGCCAGCCTTCTCGCAAGGCAAAATTAAACACGCGGCTCTCGGCCTGCATCAATCAATGCACGGGGACACCGAAGCTGCTCGGGATGGACGTGATTACCTGCGCTCGCTGGCCGAACGGCAGACAAAAGCGGGCGCCGCGTTCCTGGATGTCAACGTGGACGAATATTCGAACAAGCCCGAGGAAGTCGCCGAGGCCATGACTTTTCTCGTACAATTCCTCGGCGAAACCACGGACACCCCCCTGAGCATCGATTCGTCCAACCCCGATACGTTGCGGAAAGGACTTGAACAGTGCCGCTCAGATATACGACCGCCCATGATCAATTCCGTCAGCCTCGAGCGGACGGAGGCCGCGGCTCTCGTCAAAGAGTACAATGCCGATGTTATCGTCAGTGCCGCCGGACGCGAAGGCATGCCGGCCAATGTGGATGAACGCATGGCAAATTTCCGCGAAATCATCGCTGTCCTGGAGAAAGAAGGCGTACCCCGCGAACGGTTGCACCTGGATCCCCTGGTCCTGCCCGTCAGCACCGACCCCATGAATGGCGCCACGTTCCTCGATGCCACGCAACAGGCAGGTTCCGAATTCGAAGGCGTCCACCTCAACGGCGGCCTCAGCAATATTTCGTTCGGGATGCCGAAACGGCAGCTGCTCAATATGGTCTTCGCATACTTGTGCGCGGAAGCAGGAACGGACGGAGGCATCATCGATCCAGTCAGTACGCCACTCGACAAAATCGCGACGCTGAACCCGGCGGACCGGAGCTTCCAACTGGCGAAGGCAGTACTCACCGGCGAAGATATGTTTGGCATGGAGTACATCAGCGCCTATCGAGAGGGAACCCTCTGAGGATCTTTTCACGAAAGACAAGGGGGAGGCGGTTCCATCCGGCGACCACCCCACCAATGATGAATTTGGTCTAAACAGTCAGGCGAGAAACTTAAACCTCTCCTGAAACCTGAACACTGAACACTATCGACAACTCACAACGAAGCTCGATCACACAAGCCCAACACCGACTCTAAAGAGGATAATCATGCCCACAAAAACTCTGGATCCGACAAAGATGGCGGACTGGCAGATCGCCGATGCCGCGGAACAAACCATGAAGACCTTCCAGAACCTGGGAGAAGACCTGGGGCTGCATCCCGACGAACTCATCCCGTATGGTAAATGGGTTGGAAAGGTCGATTACATACGAACGCTGGAACGCGTCAAGGACGCCCCACAGGCCCACTACATCGACGTCACCGCCATCACCCCAACCCCCTTGGGCGAAGGCAAAACCACAACGTCCATCGGCCTTATCCAGGGCCTCGGCAAACTGGGCAAACGCGTCACCGGCGCTATCCGGCAACCCAGCAGCGGACCAACGTTCAACATCAAAGGCTCCGCGGCAGGCGGCGGTTTGGCTCAATGTGTTCCCCTCACCCCCTTCTCACTCGGCCTGACCGGTGACATTGACTGCATTACAAATGCCCATAATCTGGCCATGACCGCGCTTACGGCACGCATGCAGCATGAACATAATTACGATGACGCCAAGCTCGCATCAAAAGGCTTGAAACGACTCGACATCGACCCCGCCCGCGTTGACATGAAATGGGCCATCGATTTCTGCGCACAGGCATTGCGAAATATCATTATCGGACGCGGCGGCAAAATGGACGGCCTCGAAATGGAATCCGGATTCCAGATCACCGTGTCCAGTGAATTGATGGCCATCCTGTCCGTCGCACGCGACCTCCGGGATATGCGCGAACGTATCGCCAAAATTGTCGTGGCCTGCGATCGCCAAGGGACCCCTGTGACAACGGCCGACCTGGAGGTCGACGGCGCCATGACCGCCTGGATGGTCAACACCATTAACCCCAACCTCCTCCAGACCATCGAAGGACAGCCGGTGTTTGTCCATGCAGGACCGTTCGCCAATATCGCCATCGGACAAAGCTCGATTATCGCGGACCGCATCGGCACGAAACTGGCCGATTACCATGTGACGGAAAGCGGCTTCGGTGCCGATATCGGCTTCGAAAAATTCTGGAACCTCAAGTGTAGGTACTCAGGACTGAAACCCAGCGCGGTCGTCATCGTCGCCACCATCCGAGCCCTCAAAATGCACGGCGGCGGACCGCCGGTCAAACCGGGCATCGACCTGGATGAAGCCTATACACATGAAAACCTGGAATTGCTGGAAAAGGGCTGTGAAAATCTGGTCGCGCACATTGAAACCGTGCTGAAAAGCGGTATCCGCCCCGTGGTCTGCATCAACAGCTTCCACACTGACACGGCACGGGAAATCCAACTGGTCCGTCGGATCGCGGAAGAAACCGGCGCCCTGGCCGCGCTGTCGGAACACTGGCTGAAAGGCGGCGAGGGCGCGCGCGAGCTGGCGGAAGCAGTGATTACCGCATGCAACGAACCGAACGAATTCAAGTTCCTCTACAACCTCGACATGCCGCTGCACGAGCGTATCCAGCTCATTGCCAAGGAGGTGTACGGGGCGGACGGCGTGACGTATTCCGACAAAGCACAGGCAAAAATGAAGAACCTGGAAGGGGACCCCTCACTGTCCGAACTCGGTACGTGCATGGTCAAAACGCACTTGAGTCTCTCGCATGATCCGGACATGAAGGGACGGCCGCGCCGCTGGCAATTGCCGGTGGGGGACATCCTGGTCTACCGCGGGGCCGGGTTCGTGGTACCTGTGGCCGGGTCCATTAAACTGCTGCCGGGCACAGCGTCAAACCCAGCCTACCGCCGCATCGATGTGGACGTGGAAACCGGCAAAGTCACCGGTTTGTTCTAAACGAGTGCACCCGCTGCCGCCGATCAATCTTCCGGTTCGTCCAAGCGAACCGTTGGCAAAGGCTCGAATGTTTTCTGAGGCTCGGTCAACGTCGACGGGTCATATCCCGGCTGCTCCAGATGCGGTGACCCGGTAATGGCAATAAAGCGTCGCGATGTGAATGTCGGCTTCTCCTTGAACAGCTCGGTCAGAACCTCCTCAAGCTGCTCGTTCGTCACAATCTTCTGCGTCTCCTTAAAGTACAGGTCGATGTCGGTGGCAAAATCTTCGCAGCTCTGATAGCGCTCATCCGGATCTTCTGACAGACAGACGTGACAGATGTGGGCCAGACGCGGATCCACGGTCGATAAATCCGACAACGGGGATTTCTTCATCTTCGCCCGAATGCGCTCACGCGCATACTGCAACCCCCATTCCGGACCAAAGCGGTCGGTGTCCGTAAAAAGAAAATAAAGAAGCAAGCCCACGTTGTATATGTCCGAGCGCGCATCCAAATGCGCACCTTCCAGTTGCTCGGGTGAACAATAAAGAATCTTACCGGCGTTGATGAGATTCTCACTCCGCGAACTCTTCGCCGCCTGCGTGATTCCGAAATCGGCAACCTTGATCCGACCGAACCGGTCAATCAAAATGTTCTCCGGCGATACATCACGATGGACCAGTCCCATGGGCTCCCCGTTTTCGTCCTTGTATTCATGCACGTAGTGCAGACCACGCGCCACACGCCCAATAATGAACATCGTAATGTCATGATGGAGCGACATACCGAGACTCCGCAGCCGGTCCACAATCTGGCGTAGATTCCAACCATCGATATACTGCATGACCGCAAAATATACAGTATGCTCATAAGCACGCTTGCGGCTCGCTTTGGTCTTTGGAATGTCAAGCTTGATAAGCTCGGATTCCAACCGGTATATAGGCACCAGATTCGGATGGTTGAAAAGAATACTGAGCTCGACTTCATTCAGGAAACGCGCCAGGCGCTCCGAGTTCAGACTGTCTTTTACAAACTTAAGAACAACGGGACGCTTCAAATTCGACGCACTCACCTCGTGGGCAAGACACGTAATTCCCATGCCGCCCTCGCCCAGCACACGGTCAATCTCGTACCGGGTCCCGGAAAAAAGAAGCGTTCCGGGACGACGCATGTCGGCTTCTTCCTGCGCAATCCGTTCTCTCAATTCTTCAGATGAAATACTCATGTCTTCTTTCATTCCATGGGTCAATAAGCCACGTGAACTCGATGGCAGGCAAAGTAACCCTTGCCGAGCCAAATGATACCGCCTATACTATAATAGGTACTCGAGAAGGTGGGAGCAATGTCTTGGTAAAAACTCATGTGAACACGAACACCAGGACAAACCGCTGAAAACCCAACTCACACCGGCGACAGTTGCCAGCCTTCGTCTACTTCGACGAGACAACGTGCTGGCAGCTTGGTTTGTCATTAACAGTGCGATGCGCCGGCCTAGTAATGCGGTCCTCTGGGCCGCACAGGCGCACGGGCGGGCCGGGAGACCCGCTTCACTTGTACACGGCAAAACCACGTACACATAGTTTACCAAAAAACCATAAGCCACCGGCGAAAAAGTAGGGCGAGTCCTTGTCACGTCGTAGTCTAACGAAGACGGATCCAGACCTGCCAATACGCCGGTTTGCGGCCAAGACCGCCTCAAAACTGAGCGTTCCCCTGCCCATCCACGACACCACCCACATACGGTCGCAACGCTTAAGCGTGCTCCCTCGCAAAAGCGGCATATCGGCTCTGCATGTCCTCGTACATAGCCGCATTGTCCCGGTCGGGCGTCACGTTCATCCCCTTGACTGGCTGACAAAACCTGTCCGTCAAATCCTTCCAGGACGCCGCGCCGGCAGCCTCGGCGGCGCGCATGGCGGCACCGAGCCCGGCCGAATTGCCCGTCTCAAGCCGCTCAAGCTCGGCATTGAATACATCGGCCAGTACTCGACAGACTTCCGTACTGACCGAGGCCCCTCCTGTCACACGTATCGTGTCGGGAGTGCTCGCCATCCAGGAAGAATGAATTTTCAACCGCAAAGCCTGCGATTCCACGACCGCCCGCACCGCCGCGCATGCATCCCCGCCGTTGAGAAACTCGTCGCTCCCCGTGCGAACAGCACCGGCATCCAACACCAAGGGCGTGATTTCGGACACAAAGTACGGCAGCATCATGTTGCCGCTGTTACCAGGCGGCGTACTCCGCAAACAGTCATCGAATGCTTCCCAGGTCAATCCGTATCGATCTCTGATTTCTTCTTGTGCCAGCGCCCCGTTCTTGAAGCAGATGAGACTCATAAAACCACCCGCTGGATTTCCGAATACATGGCCGTACCCCTCGGGGTCAACATTGGGCTTCTTCATGGCCGCAAAATACGTATGACTCGTACCAAGCGAAACGACAGCCGTTCCGGGAGCGTGGGCACCAACCCCGATTAAGCTGTTGGGATTATCGCCCGACCACGCCACAATCTGAACATCGGGATTGAATCCGTACTTGTCCGAAAAATACGGAGCAATCCGCCCGACTATCGTGTCGCTGGACACCACCTCCGGCAAACGGTCTCGCAGTCCAGGAGCAGTAGCTGCAAGCATATCCTCGTCCCACTCTAATGTCGATAGATTCAACAGATTCATACCTGCGCCGTCGCCAATATCCACGCCAACACCGCGCCCGACGAGAACAGAAGCGATAAACGAACTTACGAGGTGAACGACAGCCGTGTCGTTGTAAGCGGTGGGATTGTCCTTACTGAAACGACGAATCTGGGGCCCTGAAAACCGCTCGATCGGAGGGGATCCCGTCTTCCGCTGCACCACTTCAGCACCCCCGACAGCCTCGGCAATCTCCCGACACTCGACCGTCGTCGAGCTGTCCATCCAGATCGGAGCTGTCTTGCGACTCAGCATCGGCTCGATCATGGCCGCCAAGCCGGCGGAAGCACCCCACGCGGACACATCCAGAAATCGCCGGTTCAGATACACCGTACCATGCTGCTGCCCGCTACCGCTGACAGCAACCACGCGCGACAGATCAATCCCACCATCCACGAGTTTGCGCAACAGCTTTTCCAGGGCGGCCAGCCAAACCAGAGGATCCGCATGCTTGATCAGCGGATCGTCACTCTCGAGGAACCCCTGCGGACATCTGTACTCAGGACACTCGTCAAATCCCACGCTCTCGTCCACCACCACACGGCCGCTCTCCGTATCGATAATAATGGTACTCATACTCTGCGTGCTTGCATCAAGACCAAGATACCAGCCCATAAAACTGTCCTCCAAATACAAGTTCCTGTCAGAGAATTGCGAAATGCCGTTTCCTGCAATTCTCGTTCTTGGTTCATGGTTCGTGGTGCGTGGTTTTGAACTAAGAACTAAGAACCACGAACGACTCGTTCGAATGTCAATTCGCAAGAGTTTAAAGACATTGCCAAACACACCTTCAGACTATACCCTGAATCCGTGAAATTTCAGCGGTAGTGCGGCTGGAATTGTAAGGCGGTTCTCCAGAGCCGCAAACCGCCGCGCTGACGGGCCGGAAGACCCGCGTTACTATGCGCCGGCCGCGCATTGGCAGGCCTGGAGACCCGCCCTACTTGTGCGCCGGCGGCTGAAGGCCGCGCACATGGTTAGCGAAGGGGTGAAAACCCTGGGAACATGCAAGGTACCATCCTGATTGCGTCCCTGAAGAGGACAAACATGACCCCATGCGAAAAGGTATCGCACCCATGTTCGTGCCTATTTCGCATGGGGTCAAACATGACGTCCGCACCTCTTTAAGGTCTTCGATATTAATGACACAAACACTTTTCCGCCACTTTTCTCACGACTTCAGGGCGCATTATTTCCTGAGCGGAACACTCCCCCGTTTAATTTTCCTCGGTTTTTCTTCGAATTACCGACGAAATCGACGAAAACCCAATGGCATCGAGCTATTCTCCGCCTCAAATCGTGCACAAAAAAATTCCCCACTCACCTTGACAGCCAGTTCTTTTCAGGTTATTCTTATTTTTAAACTGCGATAATGGCGTGCGTGGGAAGCTAACGTGAGGTTGAAGTCAGTATACTTCAGGCTAAATTCTTTAGTGTGACCATATTCCGTGAGAAAAAGCCTTTAAAAAGGCCAGTAAGTGATTGAGAACCTGTTGGGCTGCAATATATTATGCAGTATTTAACGAAGCATAAAAATGCTAACCCAACAGGTGAAATGATGTACAAGATACAACAAG
>JAIPIM010000178.1 GCA_021734725.1 Minisyncoccota bacterium
GGCTGCCCATCTGCTGAACGAACATCTCAACAGACTGGGCACACGGGGATTCGGATTCCGGGAAGCCGTGCTGGTTGGCGGACCGAGCAAAAGTGCGGTGTGGCCGGACATTATTGCAGAAATCACCGGGCTCGAGCTGACCGTCGGTTCCGAGCATGCCGGTGCAAAGGGGGCAGCTATGCTCGCGGAAATCGGCACGCGCGTTTATCAGAGCAAGGAAAACACAGGCACCGGATCGGACGGCATCAGCACTGCACCCGCGCCCGTAACCGACAAAAGTATTTACGATAAAGAATTGCGTGACTTTCTGCCCCCGAAAATCTTTGATGCGCACGTTCACCTGTTCGATCGCTCGTGCCTCAAACCCAGTGCCCAATTCGCGGCCAAGAACACCTACGAGAAATTCGGCGGTGTCTTTTCGAAGGAACAATACCTACAATGGATCGAACGCCTGTTTCCCGAACAACAGTATCGCTTTAACAGCTTCGGTACGCCGTCGTACGATTCCGACCTTGATGCGTCCGCGGCATACACGGGCACCGTATCCGACAATCAACGGTTCTTCGGCATGGCGCTGATATCGCCGCACGATACTTTGGAGGCAATACGGCACCGCGTGGAAACCAACCGGTTGATCGGTTACAAGCCTTACCTGCGGTTCGTCGACTGGAAAGAACCCAACGATGTCACCATCCATGACATGCTGACGCACGAGCACATGCAATTCGCCGACGAGCGGGGGTTGGCGATTACCCTGCATATTCCGCGGTCTCAACGCCTGGCGGATCCCCTGAACCAGACCCAGATGGTGGAGCTTTGCAGGCGCTATCCGGACACCAAGATCATTTTTGCGCACATCGGCCGGGCCTACTACCTGCGCAATGTGCTGGGATTCCTTGACGGTATCGCCCAATGCCCGAATGCCTATGTGGACACCGCTATGGTCAACCACGAAGGCGTACTGGAATACACCTTCACGCATTTCCCGCGTGAGCGTATTCTTTTCGGTTCGGATGCCCCGATCGCCTTTTTGTACGGAAAATCCGTGGAAATCAACAACCAGTACGCATATTTAATGGCTGAAGACTACGAAATCGGTACATCCATTTACGACGCAAAGGCTGCCGTGAACTTCACCACTTTTTACTACGAACAACTGCGCGGCATCAAGCTGGCCGCCGAACGCGCGGGGCTGTCACGCAACGATGTGGAAGGTGTGTTTTTTAACAATGCCGACCGGCTGTTCAGGCAGGTGGCGGACAGAAACTATGCAAAAAAAATCGGCAGACGGCCCAGACCGAAGTAACGCGGGTCTCCCGGCCCGCGAGTTAATGAAAAACAACCATTTACGGTGCGGGTCGGAAGACCCGCTTTACTACGGCAAAGCGACTCTGCATTACACGCATTAACCTTAAACAATTGGCAAGTCCCCAACCATATACCATGACAACACAATCATCCCCAAAAATCGGACTGCTGCCCCTGTACCTGAAACTCTACGACGATATCCGTCCCGAATGCCGGGCGGAATTTGACGGTTTCATCCAGGAGATTGTCGGCGAATTCACGGCTCACGGCATCACGGCGGAACTCGGTTCCGTATGTCGGGTGGCGCACGAGTTTGAAGCCGCGGTCAGGCAATTCGAGGCGTCCGGCATTGACTGCATCGTCACGCTGCACCTGGCGTACTCGCCCTCGCTGGAGGCCATCGACGCGTTATGCCGCACGTCCCTGCCGATTGTCCTGCTCGACACAACCATGGACGCTGACTTCGGGCTCGGGGTCAGCGCGGACCGAATTATGTACAATCACGGCGTGCACGGTGTTATGGACCTGGCGTCCATGTTACGTCGGCGTGGACGGTCGTTCGAGATTGTCGCGGGCCACTTGTCCGACGGGCGGCTCATGGATCGCGCCGCCGGCCTGGTGCGTGCCGCGTGCGCCGCGCGGCAATTCAAAAGCAGTCATATCTTACGGCTGGGGGAAGCCTTCGCCGGGATGGGCGATTTTTCCGTGCCGGAAGACGTGCTTGCCGACACACTTGGCTTATGCGTCGATCAGGTCGCTCTCACCACGCTTGACAATGCCATTCAAACAATCAGTGACCAGGATGTTGCCAACGAGATGGCTGCCGACCGCGAGCATTATCGGTGTGAGCTGACCGAGGACGTCCATGCGCGTTCGGTTCGTGTGGGGCTGGGGCTGCGCCGACTGCTTGAACAAGGCGATTATCACGGCATGAGCGTGAACTTTCAGGGGTTTGACCGAACCGACCGTCCGGCCGACACCATGCCGTTCCTGGAGATCTCGAAAGCCATGGCGCGCGGCATCGGCTATGCAGGTGAAGGCGATGTTTTGACCGCGGCCTTGGTGGGGGCCCTGGCGCGCTCGTTCGGTGCCGTTACGTTCACCGAGATTTTCTGCACCGACTGGGCGGGGGACAGGCTTTTCCTCTCGCACATGGGCGAGATCAGCCCGGCGGTGGCCCGGGGGACCCCCCGCATGTTCGCGAAACCCTCGTTCGACGGCAAATCACTCGATCCCGCCGTGCTGACGTGCTCCGTGAAACCGGGCCCCGCCGTGTTCGTAAACCTTGCTCCGGGGCCGGATGACGGCTTTTCTCTCATTGTCGCGCCGGTCGTCGTATTGGCCGAGGAGGAATCAATTGACTCGGCCATGCGTGACACCGTGCGTGCCTGGATTCGTCCACGCCCGCCGGTGACCGAATTCCTCGAGGAATACTCGCGCGCCGGCGGCACGCACCACAGTGCCTTGGTGCTGGGCGAAGCGGCGACGGCAATCGCGGCGTTTGGCACATTCAGTGGAATGGAGATTGTCCCGTTTGGTTGAAGCGACGGATCGGCTGGATCAGTCCGATCGGTCCAGCCTACCGGGCTCATTGAAAGGAATAAGGATGGGAATCAGCATTGGTTTGGTAGGTCTGGGATCGTTCGGGAGTTGTTTTGCGCCACTCTTCAAGAACCATCCGCTTGTGGATCGCATCGGCTTGTGCGACCGCGAAGCCGGACTCTTGAAAACATTCACCGACGATACGTTCTATGCCGACAAGCTCGATGGCAGGCGCGATTGTTTCACCTCGCTGGACGACATATGCCAGGCGGACTTCGACGCTTTGGTCATTATCACACAGCCGTGGCTGCATGCACCGCAGTGCATTCAGGCCATGGAAAGCGGGAAGCATGTCTACAGTGCCGTACCGATTATCAGCATACCGAGCAACGAAGAGATCCTCGACTGGTGTAACAAGCTTGTCGACACGGTACGTCGCACGGGACAACATTATATGCTGGGCGAGACGACGTACTACCACCCCCAGTCCATGTATTGCCGGCGCAAAGCAGCGGAAGGCGCGTTCGGTAGTTTCGTCTACGCTGAAGGCGAATATATGCACGACGTCGATGCCGGCTGCAATCTGCGCCAAGTCAATCGTGCGCGGACATCCAGCGCATCCGGCAAGGAATGGCTTCGGATGCGTCAGGAATACATCAACCGCGGCCTGCTCGGGGGGCCGATGCACTACCCTACGCATTCGGTCAGCGGCCCAGTCTGTGTCATGCGTGCTCACGCCGTGAAGGCCAATGCCTTGGGGTACCGGAATACGGAATACGACCCATTCTTCGACAACCAGGCGTTCAGTAACGAAATGGCGCTGTTCAAGATGAGCAACGGTGCCGCCGTGCGTATCGTGGAGGCGCGCGAGATGCCGGGGCTGGTTGGCGAGGATTCCGAGACCTTCCGGGTTTTTGGGACGCGCGGCGCGTTTTCCGAAAATCGATGGTTTTCCATCGAGCGTCCGGACTTCGATCGCCTGGACTTGGATGACTTAACGAAACCGGAGAGGCTCAAATTAACGCCGGCGGAGATGTTCGATCCGCTACCTCCGGAGGTGGGGTTGGCGTTCAAGAAAGTTATGCACCAAGACAAGGACGAAAACGAGTTGCTCAGCATCGACTTCCAGCCGCATGGCCACGGTGGCTCTCATCCGTACCTGGTCCACGAATTTGTCGATGCCGTGGCGCATAACCGAGTTCCGGCCATCAATGTCTGGGAAGCTGTGCGCTACATGGCCATGGGCGTGGCGGCGCACGAATCCGCACTGCGCGACGGTGAAACAGTGACTGTGGCCGACTGGGGCGACGCGCCCTGTACCTGAAGGCGGCACCGTGGACTCAGGGGACCCATTTGGACGGACAAAAGGATAAAGTGACGTGAACAGCCAGGAAACATTCAGTATGTTCGACGGTCAGTGGGAAGACAATGCGCAACTCGCGCTCGACACGATTGCCATGCGCCCGACAGCGGGGATCCCTTCCTGGATTGTGCATGATATGCAATGGTCACATCTCGAACAGCTCTCCGGAAATCCTCCGGGCTCGTACGAGAAGGATCCCGTACACGTTTACCGTGAGTTTCAGCTGCAGGCCGGCTGTTGCTTCATCGATCAGTGGATCCCCGAGAACCCGCTCAGCATGCGTGATCAAGGCTACGATTCCAGCCGTGAACTGGGCGCCACCACCGGTGCGCATGAAATCGTCCGGGACGGCATGCTGATAGATTCCCCCGAAGCCGCGGTCGAGCACATGGAGCAATTCGTCTTTCCGGCGCAGGAACAGCGCAAGCGCGACCTCGAAGCACGCGAAGAGGAAGAGGTACGCAGGCGCATTGCAGGCGAGGTCGAGGTCCAGCAGCTTTTCGGCATGAACATGCTCAAGGGACCGTACGGCGGTTTTCAGGCCAAACCCAGCTTGATGTACGGCATGTACGGCTATGCCGCCTACTTCATGGCATACGCACTTTACCCCGACGTCATTGGGCGCGGTTTCAAACTTCAGGCCGACGCGGCCGAAGTCGATAACCGCATCTCCGCACGCGCCATTGTCGAAGGGGGGCTTCCCCGTCTGCTGCGGCTCGATCATGACATGGCTGATTCACGCGGCACTCTGGTAGATGTCAAAACCTTGGACACGCTGTGGTTTCCACATTTTGCGCGGGCCATCCAGCCGTTTCTTGATGCCGGTATCCGCCTCATCTGGCACTGCGACGGCAACCTGATGGAGATGGTGCCGCGTCTGCTCGAGTGCGGTCTCGGCGGTTTTCAAGGTTTCCAGTATGAAGACGGCATGGATTACGAGAAAATTTGTCGGATGAAAACACGCGATGGCGACGATTTGTTCATCATCGGCGGTGTATCGGTCACGACCACCCTGCCCCACGGGTCACCGGCCGATGTCCGCCGCGAGATTGACTGGCTGGTCGAGAAAGGCCCAAAGGTCGGCCTCATGCTCGGCTGTTCCAGCTCCATCGCTCCCGGCGTGCCGCTGGACAACATCGAAACACTGATCGAAGGATTCAAGTACTGTCGGGAACACGGTCGAGGGTAACCATGAACAGCTCTGAACGAATGAACATCGGTATTGTCGGCGCCGCGCGACGCGGCGGCTCGTTTCGCGCGGGAATCGAAGCCAATGGCGCATGCATCCATGCCGTGTGCGACATCCAGGCGGATAAGATTCGGGAATGCGCCGAGGCAATGGGCGCGGCGGAGTGCTATACCGACTGCGAGGAAATGCTCGAGAAAAGCGATCTCGACGCCGTGGTTATCGGCACGCCCATGCCGTTTCATGCGGAGCAGTCGATCATGGCGCTGGAGCGCGGGCTGCACGTTCTGTGCGAGGTGACGGCCGCCGTGAGTCTCGAGGAATGCCGCCGACTAGTGGCCGCGGCGGAGGCGTCATCCGCAATCTACATGATGGCGGAAAACTACACCTACATGAAACCCAACCAGATCGTCAAGGAACTGGTGCGGCAGGGGCTTTTCGGAACGCCCTATTACGCCGAGGGCGAATATATCCATGAACTGAAGCATATGAACGAATACCAAACCCCCTGGCGCCGCCGCTGGCAAACCGGCGTGGACGGGATCACATACGGCACCCACAGCCTCGGACCAATCCTGCAGTGGATGCCGGGTGACCGGGTGACCAAAGTCTGCTGTGAAGCGGCGGGCGTACACCACATTGACCACACCGGGCAGCCGTACTGCCAGGCCTGCAGCACCATGCTGTGCAAAATGGCGTCGGGCGGGCTCGTGAAGATCCGCGTCGACATGGTCTCGGACCGCCCGCACAACATGGTCAACTACCAGTTGCAGGGTACCGACGGCTGTTACGAATCCGGGCGCGCCCCCGGGGAAAAGAATCGTATCTGGCTGCGTGACCGTTCTCCGGATATGCATACCTGGACGGACCTTAACGAGTTGGTGGACGAATTCCTTCCTGACTTCTGGAAGGAAGGGATGGAGCGCGCCAAGACGGCCGGGCACGGGGGCGGCGACTACTTTGAAATTCTCGATTTCATCGATGCAGTCACGGGCCGCCGGGAATGCCCCATCGGCATCCATGAAGCTATGGACATGACACTGCCGGGCCTGATCAGCCAGCAGTCCATCGCTGAACAAGGACGCTGGATTGAGGTGCCCGATTCACGGGCATGGTGAAAAACATGAGCGATGTCGCCCCCCATTTCTATACCCATGAGATTGCCCCCGTACTGCCGCCGAAGGTGCTGGATTTCCACACCCACACCTGGTCGGCCGATAACTGGAAGGAACGCCCCTGGGACACGGGCAGGGACGGCAGCCGAAACAAGACACCAAAGACGTTGATGCCATGAACTTCACAATATGGGACATACTTTTGCTGCTCGTGGTCTCGCTGCAGGCGACCTTGATTGCGTATGTCCGGCAACCGCGCGTGAAAGCATTGATCGTGACCTTTCCCTTCCCGTTTTCCGTCGCCTTTCTCGCGCTTGGCCAGCCGGTGAACGGGACCAACATGCTCGGGCTTATACTGCTGTTGCTGTTTACGCACGGCGTCCGTTGGCTGCACCTTCACGCCAGGCATCCGATTATCCCGTCCATCGTGGGATCCGCACTCGGCTACTGTCTGCTGGGGGCCGCCATTGCCCGGGTGCTGCCGCGGGAAGCATGGACATTCTGGGCCGCCGCCGGCCTCGTCTTTTGTGTCGGTGCTGTGCTTGTCCGCTTTCAGCCGCACCGCGCTGAACCGGCACATCGAAGTCCGTTGCCGCTCTACGTAAAACTGCCGTTGATCATGGCAATCATCACAGGGCTGATCGTTGCCAAGCATTGGTTGCAGGGATTTATGACCGTCTTCCCGATGGTGGGGGTCATTGCAGCGTATGAAGCCCGGCATTCCCTGTGGACAATGACGCGCCAGATTCCGGTGATCATGCTGGCATTGGGCGCTATGATGATTGCGATGTTTCTAACGCAATCACACATCGGCGCGTACGGCGCGCTGGGCATCGGCTGGCTGGTCTTTGGCGCAACGCTGCTGTGCGTAGAATGCTATAGAAGCAACGTCTGCCCGGATCAGGCCGATCGCACCGATCCGGGCGATCCCCAGAGTAAGCGAACTTTTCAGATCTCGTTTTTCGGGGTGCGCCGGAAGTGAGTGACAAGGCGCAGTCTGCGAGCAACCATAAACGTTTTGAATATGACAAAGACCGCACGCCGAAAGACGATACCTCGGCACAAATCCGGAAAGGCGATAACCACATGGCTGAGAAAACATGCACACCCAAAAGCGACGATCGTCCCATCCGCGTCGGCGTCATCGGCGTGGGCCGCGGGCAAAGCTTCGCGTCCGGCGCCACTGATTTAGTCGGCATGAAACTGGTTGCCCTGTGCGATACCTGGGAGGAGAAGCTCGAGGAGGCAGGCAAACGCTACGGCGTTACCACCTACACCGACTTTGACAAATTCATCGAGCACGACATGGACGCCGTGGTGCTCGCGAACTACTTCCACGAGCACGCGCCGTTTGCAATCAAGGCATTAAATGCCGGTTTGCATGTGATGAGCGAAACGGCGGCCTGCAAGACCCTGGCCGAGGGCGTGGCGCTCTGCCGCGCGGTGGAGCGGAGCGGCAAGACCTACATGTTCGCCGAGAACTATCCCTATACCGCCGCCAACCTCGAGCTGCGCCGCCTGTACAAGGCCGGTGAAGTGGGCGACGTACGCTACGCCGAGGGCGAGTACAACCATCCGGGCGAGGAGAATTGGCGGCTGTCGATTTCGCCCGGTTCGAAGCACTGGCGCAACTGGATTCCCTGCACCTACTACTGCTCGCACGCACTGGCGCCGCTGATGCACATCACCGACACCATGCCCGTCAGCGTCAACGCGCTGTCCATCCCCGAGGAACGTACGCAAACCCCGAACACGACCAAGGTGTCCGACGTGGGCAGCGTGATCCTGACCCGCATGGACAACGGCGCGGTCTTCCGCATCTGGGGGTTGATGCTCAGCTCGATTCACCGGGTGAAGTACGAGGTGCACGGCGATCGCGGCTACATGGCCACCGCCGACGGGGGGGTGCGCATCCATCACGAAGAGTG
>JAIPIM010000179.1 GCA_021734725.1 Minisyncoccota bacterium
CGATTTCTCTTCACAGCATCTGTTTGTGGATTTGGTCACGGGTAACGATACATCGGTGCCCACGGTTGAAGAAGGCTATTGGTCGGTAGTCGTGGGAGCCGCGGCGGAAGAATCGGTGCGAACTGGAACGCCGGTGGACATTCAACGCTTCATCCAGCAGAATAATGCGGTAATCTGAAGCATACCTGACATTCCCGGTTTCAATAACAGGGATCCGCAACGTCTTTGCTGTCAACTCTGCAGTATTCCATCATGGATTTACGACCGCGCACGATGAGTGACAGGTTTTTACTGTAGCAACAACAGAAAAGGTCAAGCACCATGACGAAACCGAACATTCTGTATATTCACAGCCACGACACCGGACGGTATATCCAACCGTATGGGCATGCCATTCCGTCGCCTAACCTGCAGCGGCTGGCGGAGGAGGGCGTGCTTTTTCGTAAATGCTTTTGCGTCGGTCCAACGTGCAGTCCCAGCCGGGCCGGACTCCTCACGGGACAGTATCCTCATCAGAACGGCATGCTCGGGCTGGCTCACCGCGGCTTCCGAATGCACGATTACGGTAAGCACCTGGTTCATGCTCTGCGTCATGGGGGCTACAAAAGCTACTTGTCCGGACTTCAGCACATCCACGAAGACGCCGAGAAAATCGGCTATGACGAAGTCATCAGCGACGATATTAATGATCCTCAGGTTGCTGCGGTTGACTTTCTCGAGCAACGGCAGGAGGGGCCGTGGTTTCTGTCCGTCGGGTTTGCGCTTTGTCACCGCGGGTTCGAGAAAGCAGGCCCGGCGGAGGATCCTCGATATACTCTGATGCCCGCGCCCCTGCCGGACAGTGCGCACGCACGTGAGGATATGGCCGATTTCAAGGCAAGCGTACGGGCATGGGATAACAGGATTGGTGACGTACTGGGGGCCCTTGACCGTTCCGGTCAGGCGGACAGCACTCTGGTAATCTGCACAACCGATCACGGTATTGCGTTTCCGGGGATGAAGTGCACTCTCACCGACCATGGCATTGGTGTGTTGCTGATCATGCGCGCGCCCCGGGAGTTTTCCGGCGGCACAGTCATTGACGGGATGGTGAGCCACCTGGATGTTTATCCGACGCTGTGCGAGCTCGCCGGAGTTGACAAACCAGCGTGGTTGGAAGGATTCAGCATGCTTTCGTTGTTGCGTGGGGAGAAGAACGAGATCCGCGACGAAGTTCATGCGGAAATCAATTATCACGCCGCTTATGAACCGGCGCGGTGTGTCCGCACGCAACGGTACAAGTACATACGCTATTTCGACAACCGAAGCAAACCGGTACTCGTCAATGTGGCCGGCGGTCCGAGCAAGGAAGAGAGAGCGGAAGCGGGGTGGAATCACCGTGAACCGGAAAGTGAAGGGCTTTACGATTTACTGTTCGATCCCAATGAGGCACACAATCTGGCGGGAAACCCCGAGTACGTTGATGTACTGGCGGATATGCGGACGCGCTTGCGGCACTGGATGGAGTCGACGGATGACGAACTTCTCAGCGGTCGGATACCAGCGCCCCCGGAGGCAATGCTTAACTCAGTGGATGAGGAACGACTGCCCGGTGAACTGCACACGGCTTCCGAACTGGGGCTTAGCCTGATTCATGCATGAAACTTCGTCACAAGCATCCCATGGGATCGATCAGAGCGTAAAGATTAAGGTAAACACACGTCAAATCCGTAATCTTGAGCTCACTCTAAAAACTCCAGCTGGCCTTAATCCAAGGTTTCAGGTTTTCCGCTCAGGCGGAAAACCTGAACACTGAAACCTACGACGTCTGGAGGCGTATTATGCGTTGTTTCGGCCAAAGCCGTACTTTTTGGAGTGGACTCAACATCGCAGTCCTGGTCCGTCAGGTCCTACGCGAGCTTTTCTTTCTCCAGAATATCGCGCATCGTTGTGCGCGATATGTCGTCTGTCGATTCAGTGAATCTCTGCTGGAAAGCATTTTTCAGATAGTCACTCTCCTGCTCCGTCGCTTGTGCGACATTACTGGAAACGGGTCCCCGCAGCGCTTTCTCGACGTCTGCCAGTGTCAGTCGCCCAATGTCTTTCCCCGGCACGTACTTCGGGTCACGCTGCGCGGTTGGTATGAGGACATGAGCCTCGGAGAGTTGTGAAGTGATGGACGTGACAAGCCTGACGGGGATATGGTGTTTTTCGCTGAACACATGGGGATCCCACGATGGATGGTCGTTATAAAAGGCTCGACTGACATCGTAAACGACGAGCATGGCCAGCATCTGACGCGTGGCAAACGATGCATCTTCCGCTCGACGTTCCATGACATAGGTTTTGTAGTTCTGGATAGCAAACGCGATTTCGTCGCCAAACAGGACGACCACCCAACTGAGGTACACCCAGAAAATGAAGAAAGGTATGGCGGCAAACGTTCCATAGATCGCATTTTTCTGGGCCAGTCCAACCTGTGCCATGAAATAGATCCCCTGTGCGGCATACCACAAGCCACCGCCTACAAAGCCCCCTGTCAGCGCCGGAAACAGGCGTACCTTGGTATTCGGCATAAACATATAGAGAAAAACAAATGCCAGGATAATAAAGAACAGGCCTGACAGCCCGAGTCCTTTCTCATAGAAATAGTATAAAGGACCGAGCTTGCCTTCAAGCAACGTTGTGACCTTGTCTGAGGAGAGAAGAGCATTGACACTGGTTGCCAACAAGACCATGACCGGGACCATGACCAGAACACTCACATAGTCGGCAAACTTGCGCAATAACGATCGCGGTTCGTGGACGCCCCAGATATCGTTAAACGCGTTCTCAATCTTCCCCATGCCTTTGATCACCGTCCAGAAAAGAATGCCGAGCCCTATGGCGCCCAGTGCACCGAAGTTGGTATTTTCGACGGCGTTAAATATGGTGTAAACGACTTGATGAGCTTCTTCCGGAAGTTGTGCGAGGCGGCTTCCCTGTTGCACGGCGAATTGCCCTGAGTCCATTACTTTTTCCACACCGATCAGTTCCATCAGCCTTTGCTGTGCTCCCAGTCCTTTGGAGACGGACAGCATCAAAGCGACAATCGGTACCAAAGCCATCAGAGAGTAATACGTAAGCGCCGACGCCTGTAATGTGCAGCGGTCGACCGCAAACCCGCGTACCACAATGGTTGTTACGCGGATTAGAGACAGGCCGAATGTCTTGATTTTCGGCAAGGTTGAGAGATCCATGTCCCAAAGCTCTTCTCGGAAGAAGCGCCGAGCTTCAATCCAGCTGTCCCGCACTATCTGAAAGACGTTTCGTCCGCGTTGTTCCGCCATGGTAGCGATCTCCTTTTGATCGGCATGTTCCACGTTCGTCTACACGTCAACGTTAAACAGTATTCGCAGCACAAAACCGATGGCGAACGAGAATCCCGCCACCCCCATGCTCAACCCTGCCATCTCCAGAAAACGGTGCCTGAACGGTACATCTTTCGCCACTGAAATGTAGTAGTTGAAGGCAAAAATAATGACAATGGCCGCGACCAGCGCTATGACCAGCGAAAGGTAGTAGTTTGGCAGTATCAGGTATGGGAATATCAGGACGATAACGGTAAGGATGTAGGCTAAGCCGGTATACACGGCGGCCTTAAGGGGATCCTTGTCGGTCTCTTCGGATTTCGTCGACAAGTATTCGGATGCCGCCATGGAAAACGCTGCCGCGACCCCTGTGATGCAACCGCTCAACGCAATGAGGCGGGCATTCTGCAGCGCAAGCGTCAGCCCCGCCAACGCCCCGGTCAATTCCACCAGTGCGTCGTTAAGCCCCAGAACGATCGAACCGGTATAGCGTAAACGTTCCTCGTCAATCATCTCCAGGAGCGCATTCTCATGGGAGTTCTCGTCTTCCGCTACCGCAGCCATTTCGTCAATTTCCGATGTCAATCCACCGTAGGTTTCCTGAGCGTTTTCCTCGCCGTGTTCCATGAGTTTGATACTGAAGCACAGTCCAAAGATCCGCGCGATCCAATAAAAGAACCAGACCTTCAACTTGGCAGGCCTAACGTCTTTCCCCGTATATTTCTTCCAGACCTCGTAATGCTTGTATTCGTCGTTTGAGATACGGGACAGGACCTTGCGATTGTTGGGCTCCTTAATTGTGTCGGCAAGTTTCCTGTAGATGTGATACTCAGTGATTTCGTTACGCTGAAACGTGAGCAACTGGCGTCGAAGCTGTGGACCTAATTCAATCATATGTTCCATCCTTCACAACACGGGCGGCCCGGGAGGACCGCCATACTGACCGCGCGGCATCGCAGACCTACACGCACACACTCACCTTAACAGAAACCAACGGCGGTACACCTGCTTACGAGCCTGAAACGTGCAGTAGATGCTACAGCTGCGTCTGGTCTCGCAACCAACTGCACCACCGCTGAATTTTCACGGATTCAGTTTCGCGGTTTCTTAAACGTTCCATAAAGGGGAGGGGTACAATCCTTTGCTAACTAAAGATTGGATAGCGGTTGTGACGGCTTCCTTGTCCTCCCTGTACGTTACACCGAACCAGTGTTCCGCGGTACGCAGGACATGTACGTCACAGAGTTGCTCTTGTATGAGTTCATCCACCACGGTGGGCAGGTAGAACTCCGCTCGTTGTTCTGCGATATGTGTCCGCAGAAAGCGCCGGAAACGAGTCTCCAGTTCCGGGAAAATTGCGGGTGTGAGCCCCCACATATTCATGGATACGATATCGGTTCCCTGGAGCTTGCGCCAGTTTCCGGCTGTATCACGACCGTTTATTTCGCCACTCTCCTCTGCCTGGATCTTGGTGTGCTCCTCAACCGTTTGCAGGAATCCCTCGCTGTCAATACTGCAGATTCCACGTGCTACCGTGCCATGTGGCGAAAGGGTTTTGGCGAGCTGGAATGCAACCATTGCATAGGTGGGTGGGGTGGCGGCGGATTCCGCGGTGTTCGTCAAAAATTGGGACAGCTTCCGATAGCTGTCGCGTCCGTAGAAATCGTCCGCGTTAATGACTGCAAAGGGTTCGCCAACGTGATTGCGCACGGTGTACGTCGCATGGCCAGTGCCCCACGGTTTTTCGCGGCTTGCCGGAAGGTCGAACGAACCGGGGAGGTCGTCCAGTCTCTGGTGGCAATAGTCCACGTTCATGCGACCCTTGAGGCATGGCTCGAAATGTTCGCGGAAAGGTTCCTCCAGCTCGTCCCGAATAACGAATACAACGTTACCGAAGCCGGCTTTCCAGGCGTCATACAGGGAATAGTCCAAGACTATTTCGCCCGCCGGTCCGACAGGGTCGATTTGCTTGAAGCCGCCATACCTGCTGCCGATACCGGCGGCGAGTACAACCAGAGTGGGTGAAGACATAGAAGACCTTTCTCTTTTACTGAAGTGCTCGAGTATTTCAGGAAGTCAGTCTGGTGTATCGATCGGCGTCCAGACACTTTGATAAGGCGATAGAGTAATTCGTCCCTCATCGTTGGGCAAATCCTGGCTGCTGATGAGGTCACCATACGATCGGTGGGGGTTCCGACACCACCGCCGCAGGGAAACAGTTGCGGGTACCGCGCTTATATTGCTGATCGCCATAATGGCCTCACTCTTGTCCGGGGCGGTGCGCAGCACGCCGAACACCTTAGACCCGAGGTCGAGAACCGTTTGTGCGCCGTCCGGGTGAAATGCTGGGTGTTGCCCGCGGACTTTCAGCAGTCGGCGATACCGTGTGAAAATCGTTGCTTCTCGCGATGAAGGCTCACCAAGCCATTGCTGCAGAAGGCCGATGTTCCATTTTTGCCGGTTTATCGACCTGAACCGCCCAGTTTTGGCCACTCCTTTCCGGTCGTTTCGCGCCCCGATGAGGCTGTTGAAGTAGACGGCTGGTATCCCTTTCAGCGCAAGCGGAATAGCCTGTGAACAGAGGAAGCGGTCGATATGACTCTTATCTTCCGGTTTGGTCGCGTCCGCCAGGGCGTCGAAATAGGTGATGTTGAGTTCGTAAGGGCTTTCGCTGCCGTCCGAGTTCTGCTTTGTCGATACGTAGCCGCCACGTTCTTTGACCCCTTCACAGAGCGCGTCCAGTTCGCCTTGCGGAATCAGGCCTTCCAGAGGTCGAACGCCAATCCCGTCATGGGAAGCCGTGAAATTCAGATATGTACAACCCGCGGGCGCGCTGGATACTGTCTTGGCCCACGCGGTGAGGTGCTTGGATGTTCCTTTCGACAACGCATGGAGCAGCAAAGGCGGCAGGGTAAACTGATAGACCATGTGCGCTTCGTCACCGTCACCGAAGTAGCTGATATTTTCTGAGTGCGGCACGTTGGTTTCAGTGAGCAGCAGTGCGTTTGAACCTACCGCTTCCAACGTGCGACGCATGAGTTTGACAATCATATGGACCTCGGGCAGATGAATGCACGGGGTCCCTATTTTCTTCCACAAGTACGCGATTGCGTCCAGGCGAATGATACGAGCACCTTTTTCCACGTACATAAGGAGAATATCGAGGAATTCGAACAGGACGTCGGGGTTCCCGAAATCCACATCGATTTGATCCTCACTGAAGGTTGTCCAGATCTGCCGCATGCCTTCCCGTGTATGAGTCTTCAAGAGCAGGGGACGGTTGCGCGGCCGCACGACCGTCGACAAGTCGGTGCCGTGAGGTACTTCAATGAAGTAATTTCGCTGGGGCAGGATACCGCTGGTATAGTCGCGATACCAGTTGCTTTCCCTGGAAACGTGGTTTAGTACCAGGTCCATTGCCAGGTAGACATCTTCCGACAGTCTCGTGACGTCCTCCCATGTGCCCACGGCAGGATCCACGTGCCGGTAGTCAATGACGGCAAACCCGTCATCCGAGGAATAGGGGAAGAATGGCAGTATGTGAACGGTGTTGAGGGCCTGTCCGAGGTGATCCGTAATGAATCCACGCAAGGTTTTGAGGGGGGGGTCAAAAAAATTCTGAACCATATCGCCATACGTGATCAGGAGGGCGTCTTTTTCATTCCAGCGGGCTTGCGGGTTTGATCCGACTGTCCGGTTCGCTGGGTAACGTCCGATCACGGCCTGCAATCGTTCAAGCAACTTCTCGCTTTCGTCTGCTCCATAAAGCCCTTCGATCAGCGGACGAAATGTTTTCAGCATGGACTGTTCAAGATGATTCATTCGCATTCCCCCGTTTACTGATGGAAAACATCGTTAAGGCCTATGGGCCCGCAAGCAATCTTGCCTGGAGCGCGAGTCTCCCCGCAGACCGTTGCTTGATGTTTGGCCGTGCACGCGCCACTCACAATTCGGGTAACCCCGTGATATTGGTGATCAGTGTACGCAAGCTGCGCCGGAGCGAGGAATAACTGTAGAAGCGCTTGGCCAAGTTGTAATTGTGATCGACAACTTCATCGCGGTATGCATCGTCCTCCAAAAGCTGGCGAATATGTTCCACCGCTTTGCGAGTGAGGAACCCCTCCATCACTGGGATGCGGAACCCTTTGGGTTCGATATCCCGTGTGAAGATTGCGTATCTGTTGATGAGTACCGGTTTTCGAAAATAAAACGCCTCGAGAAGGGCATTCCCGAAGCCTTCGTACAGGCTGGGGTATGTCACCAAATCGGCGTGCGGATAGAGATCCCACAGTGTATAAATCTTTTTACCGGTCTCGTCCAGTTGACGGTATTCGCCGATGCGGGTGGCTATGAATCGTATATCGACCCCGGATTCGTGCGCAAGCTCTCTGAGCATGGCATGATATTCGTAGCCTTCGTCCCCGGCCTCGTGGCTGACTACCAGTTTGCAACGCGGATCAGCGAGCATCTGAACGAGTTTTACGGCGTGTTCAATTCCCTTGCGGGGGACGACGCGCGTCGGTTGCAGGATCATGATGTCGTCCGGTGCAATGCCAATCTCCGCACGGATGTCGGATGCGTATGTATCAGCCGCCCGTGGCGGGTGTTCGAAGTCCAGGACGTTCGGCACCAGTAACGAGGGTAATCCCTGTCGCCAGGACAATTCTTCCTGAGCCGCCTGATTGATGACGACATGTTGCATCTCAGGGTGGCGGGGCGGAAAGGCCATATTCAGAAAATCGTGAACGGCATTAACCGAAAACCGGTCGCGTTCCCAATAGAAATCATGATGATGGGCGATCGCCGGCACCCGCGTTTCGGCCAGGAATTCGGTTATGGCGATGCCGAGAGGAACATGCATGGGTATGGAGAGGGCATTCTCTACAATCAATATGCTGACATCGAAACGTTGGACGAAATCGTACAGTGTCGATTTCAGGTAATCCGCGAGAATGTGTATGCGGTGCGACGTTTCACGAGTGCGTTCATGCTGTCCCCATATCTGACTGTTTATCCATTCGTTTT
>JAIPIM010000180.1 GCA_021734725.1 Minisyncoccota bacterium
CAATACCAACCCTGCTGCCGCCATTCTTGACTGGACGCATCTTTGAAATCATGTGCTGGAGAAAGAGCAGTGCCCCATCATTGACGCGCGGCGTCCCTGCTCCAAAACGGCCATCGTATCCCAGCTTCTTATGCTCGTCGTCAATGAACTTCTGCTGCTGTTTCCAAGAAACCCCGAACGGCGGATTGGCCAGCATGTAGTCAAACGTCTCATCGGGGAATCCATCATCGGCAAATGTATCCCCCAACTTGATGTTCTCAGAATTCTCACCCTTGATCAGCATATCAGATTTGCAGATCGCATAGGCCTCGTCATTCCAGTCCTGGCCATACAGGACGGGCTTGGCGTCGGAATTGAACCGACGGATGAACTGTTCAGCGGATGAGAGCATGCCCCCTGTACCGCAGGCAGGATCGTAGATAGTCTTCACAACGTGGCTCTTGGCCAGATCCGGCTCGTCCGACAGAAGCAGATTCACCATAAGCCAGATGACTTCGCGGGGCGTGAAGTGCTCACCTGCTTCCTCATTTGATTGTTCAGCCCCGATCCGGATAAGCTCCTCGAAAACATACCCCATCTGCATATTGTCGATCCGCTCCGGAGAAAGGTCAATTTTCGGATCGGCAAACGCCTTGACTACCTCGTACAGAATGTTCTTCTCAGCCATCTTCAGAATTTGCTGACCGAAGTCGAAGTGCTCCATGATACGGCGGACGTTCGGCGAGAACGCATTGATGTAGCTGTTAAGGTTCGGGGCGAGTTGGTTCGGGTCATCCAGCAGGGAATTTCTGCCTCTGCCCGGAAGTACAAACTGCATCTTTGAAAGATTGTAGAACTGCGTCCCGGTAATCTGACATAGCATGGGGCGCACGATGTTTTCGCTCTTGCCCTTGAGTTCGGCGTGTTTATCCAGGACCTGCTTTTTGGTCGGGGCAAGAATACAGTCAAAGCGCCGAAGCACGGTCAGGGGCAAGATGACCTTTCGGTATTCATTGCGTTTATAGGGGCCCCGCAGCAGATTGCAGATGCTCCAGATGAAATTTGCCATCTGTGAATGGGTTTCGGGTGACATATTTGCCACAATCCTCAAGCTAGTTTTCTGTAGAGGTCGGGAATGCCTCGCGTCCATCGACCCGGACGAGCCATGTGCACACAAATGCCCTGGGGAGGTTGTTTTTGGAGGAAAGCGGTTCCAACGGCCGTGACTTTGTCCATTATCCTTCGTCCTCCTCAAGCACCAGCGTCCAAATTCGCTTTAATGGCAGATCGGCCTTCAGATCCTCGGGCAACTTATCGTAATTCTCAAGGATTGCTTCCACAATCTTTCCAGAGTCCCACAGGCGTATGGAAAAGAACTCTTTTGCCAACTCGCGTTGCACGGTGCTCTTGAAGCCGCCCCAGGAAACCAGAAGGCCCTGCTCGGCTTTGTGACTGCTCATCGAACCTCTCAGGACATTCAGCACTTCGTTGCCGACGGGGGTGTCGGAAGACTTGACCTGAACACAGAGCCGGGGAGGTTCGAATCCCATCGCCCCGCGACCCGCGAGAATGTCCACGCCGTTGTCCGGTCCAGGCGATGAAACATGCAGTTGGTAGCCCTGTGCTCGAAGGACCGCAGCAACGAGCTGGGCAAGTTCGTGTCCTTTGAATTTGCGGCTGATGAAGGATCTGATCTGATCGCCGGCGAACTGCTCGATGTCCGGAATATCCTCAGGTTCGTCAACATTCTCCTTGTTCTTCACCAGCACGGGGTCCGGCCTGCCCGCCATGACGTCCTTGATGCGTTCAGCCGCATTGTTCCGACGGATTTGACAGACCGTCATGAATGCGCCCATTGAATAGAGCAGGTCCTGACCAAACGCATCGCGGGGTATGTCAGTCCGTACCCATTGCACGGATCTCACATGCCTGCCCTTACGAAACTCGTAGTCACCGGTCACTTTGCCCAGGGCGACCGCCGACTGTGTCTTGAGCGGCAGAACAACGATGTCCCCTTTGTTTATTCGCTTCACGAAAGCCCAGATCTGTGCGGCATTGTTGATAACCGCCTGCTCTTTCATGTCCGGAAAGATCTTGCGGTGCAGCGCTCGCATCTCATCCACCGATGGAATGTTCGACAGATCCCCGAACTCACGCCACCCGACAATGGCAATACCTTCCTCAAGAGCCGTAGTCTCGTCCTGCCCGTGCTTGCCCGCTCTAACCACCCAAACTGTCATGAGCAATCCTTCAGTGACATTCGGACAAACCGGAATGTCGCAATTTTGCCAGGTTTTCCCCTGCCTGTGATAGGTTCGCCAAGGTTGTCAACGTCCTCTCAATCTCTTCGGTGGCTTTGCGCACCTTGGGTGCTCAAACTGGGAGTTGCCGGCCGGAAACATGCCCATCTCCTAGCATCTCATCCCTTTGAACGAGCACAATAGCGCGGATATTCATCCGCTTCAAGCGCGTGGACTTACAAATGACCTCAAAGGCTTGTTTGTACCAGTCCGGTTCAAACACTATTTTACGCCAGGCGCAGAGGTAAGCGAAGCTCCCCTTTAGCATTTTGTCTGAGCAATCACGATGTCCCGAACCGAACCACGAGCATATCTTCGTCTGTTAGTCGCTGAATGGCCGTTGATCGACGCCATCTTTGAGCGTTCGCGAAGCGGTCCGGTCCAGTCTGCGACGCTCCAGCAACTGGCTCGGGAAAGCGAGACGCCTGGGATCGTTCAGCGGCTCATTGACGAAGGAATCATCTCGCAGCTGCCCAACAGTCCAGCCTATGAGATGGGGGAATTTGTTCGCGGATTGATCGAACATTTGAAGAGGGAGCATACACTGGGGTTGGCCGAAGAGATCCGGGTCTATCTTCAGGATCTGGAGAATCACACGTCGAAGATTGTAGAGGCCATAGAGACCGCGAACGCGGAAACCCTTCACCGTCATGTCGAGCTTCTGGCGAACCGGATAAGAACCATCCGTCACCACCTGCAAACCAACAGTGGGGCGGTGCGGGAGATGGTTGTGCGGGCCAAAACGAGGAAAGCTCAGACTTCGATACTCGAACGTTACGCGGAGGTGCTGGAGGCCTGGGAAGATTACATTGAGCCCGTGCAGGAAATGGCGGATACCAGAGGGCCGTTCGAGACTCTTTTTGAACGACTTGAGCGGGAGTTGAACCGGGCGACGGAATCTGTTGTGAGTCAAGGTGGCCTGGTTTCTGAACTCAAGAATCTCGAGGTGCTGCAATTCCGGCTCAATGCCATGCGAACTGACCTGCTGGAGCACATGGGCGAGTCCCGGGATCTCCTGTTGCCTCTGGTTCGTGAAATACGTCGGAACAGTCTGGTGGCGCGCGGTGCATCGGTCGCTCTCAAGAAGCTTCGCTCCGAAGGAACGGCCGCGATGGATCTGCCCAGCTTGATTCCGATAAACCGCAGACGTGCACCGACCGCCGTGGCTTGTGCGGCCGCCATCGAGCAGTACCTGGCTGACGTGTCAGCATACAGTCCTGAACCGGTTTCCTTCGAATGCCAGTCCGACGAGGATGTGTCACCGCCAAAGCATATTTCGGTTGATGATGTTGCAGATCGCCTGAAATCGGATCTCCCGGTAACTGATCTTTTCGGATGGCTCATCGAGATGTTCGGCGACGTGGCGGGAACCGACGACTTGGTCGATCTATTCTTCAACAGCCAGCAGATCGATGACGGCATGCAGTTTGCGCGCGAGAGCAGGCACGAGTATGAAACAGCCACGCATTTGATCAAAGCTCCTGGAATATGCGTGACTCAGGCAAAAGAGTCCAACGACAGCAGGGAATCGGGCAATCATGCAGATTGACTTGGAAGATCTGGGCAAACTGGAACCACTGTTTCACCAACTGGTCGGTGGCTATCACCTGTCAACCGACGACTTCAGTCTCTATCATGAGCTTCAGGATCATGAGACCGAGTATGAGCAGTTGTTCGTTGCGCTCGGTTACACACTGGCGGCGGATCGGCGCGGCTTCTATTATCTCCTTTCCAAATCCGACCCGCCCATGAATGCGACCACCCGCAAGATGGCACTCATCCTGTTTCTTCTGGTGGAACACCTGGCCGATGAAGGACGCGACCCATTGAGTTCGATCTGCAAGGAGCAGCACAATGCTTCCGAGATCGCAGCCGCGCTCTGGGCAAAGGAACCTGCGCTTCTTAAGGAAGGCGGTCTGGCGTCGGCTGAAACTGTTGAGAAGTGCTTTGTGAACAATTTTGAATCACTGGGATTTGCCCGCGTCCAGGGGGATACCGTGACGTTCAGTCCGCCGATTCACCGTTTCCTGGACATCTGCATTGAATTGGGGCGCAGCGATGCCGATTCCCCGGAGCAGACCACAGCAACCGACGAAGGCGAGGAATAAGGCTCAATGCATCGACCTTTGGAAAACACCATTTCATACGGCATTCGCAGGCTGATTCTCATCAACAGCGGAATGTACAAATTCGGCTTCTTCCCGATCGACTGTCCGCTTTCGATCTCCGGACAGAACAACTCGGGAAAATCGACTGCGATCAATGCGCTGCAGTTCATTTTCCTGGCCGACATGCGCGACATGGACTTCGGAAAGCACGATGAGCTGGAAACAAAGAAGTTCTATTTCTCCTCGCCGGGCAGTTATGTCCTGGCCGAGATCCACCTGCCTCACGGCGATTTCGTGGTCGGTGCAACCGGAGCCGGCGCGGCCGCCCAGTACCGGATTCAGCATTTTGCGTATGCCGGGCGCTTCAACCCCGCGGACTACCATGAAAACGGCACGACACTGGAACTCAATGAGCTGCTGCGCGGACTCCAGGGGCGCGGTGCCCAATGCGTCAAACTGCGGCCCCAGGAGCTTCGCAACATGCTTCTGGGGGTTCCGGGAGAGCACGCGTTCGACATTACGCTGTTCCCGTTGCGCGGTCATCGGGAACGATACATCAAATCGCTGGTCAGCGTGTTCAAGAATCTGCTGCATATGCGGAATGTCAACAGTCAGGATTTGAAGAGGTTGTTCCTGGACATCTTCGACATTCACCTGGTTTCCAGCGACATAGATTTTGCGGCGGCCTACCGGAAAGCCACTTCAGAGGTGCAGAAGATTGAAGATGAACTCGAGGTACTGAAGCGAATGCGGAAGCATGTGAACCAGATTGTGGAGAAGCAGGAGCGTCGGCAGGAGCTGCGCGGCAGGCTGCATGGAGGATACCCCCGTATTCAGCGACGCCTCGAGGCATGGTACGAAGACTATCGCACCGAGCAGCAAAAGGACCGGGAGCAGCTGGAGACGATCGAACCGAAGCGGCAGGAATTGCATGAGACCGTCACAAGGGTGCAGACGGAACGTGAAACATCCTCCGGCGAGCGTGCAAAGTTGCAGGACTGGCTGGAATCCTTTGAAAAACAGCGCCAGGAGTTCCAGTTGGTTCAGAGTCCCGAGGTCCTCGACGACCAGATTGCCGGCCTCGATCGACAGTTCGAAGAAACGATGAAGAAGATGGGGGTGGGTGAAAGTGCTGCCCCTGAAAAGGTGGAGAACCAGATCACAGAAACAAAGACCCAAATCGCCAAGCTTGAGCAGAAGATAGAGAACTGGAGCCAGAACCTGTGGACGCTGCTGGCAGATACGTTTTCTCCGGAGCAGCTGGCGCAAGTATTCGCCCTTTTCAATGCCGGTCTGCTGGAACTGCCCGTCAATGTTGACGACGGTGTCACCGTGCATTCACGTGAGCGGCTTGAGAAGACGATACGTGCATGCCTGGAGAAGATTGAAGACGGTGTCTATCGCGGGGATGAGGTTACTGTTCCTCTTGCCCCGTTGCTGACGGTGGATCCTTCGGAGTATCTGGACCCCGCTGTTCTCGAGAAGAGGAAGACGGAATTGCAGGAGAACCTTCGGCAACTTGAAGGGACATTGAAGGCAGCCCGTGAGATGGAAGCCCTGAAGAAGAAACGCGAAAGTCTGCGCAAGACCATCGAGGAGAAGACAGCGTACCGGAACGCTTACCGTGATTTCCAGGAACGCTGTCCGTTGGTGGAGGGCAAGGAGCAGCGTTTGAAGGAAGTTGAGGAGAAGCTGGCAGCGTGCCGTGAACGGCAACAAAGGCTTCGGGAAGACGAACGTCGACTCGATCAGAACGCGCAGTCATTAAAGGAATCAATTGCCAACCGTGACAAACAGCGAGCCAGACTGATGGAGCTTCAGGGCAAGGTGAAAAAGCTGTCTCCAGAAGAACCGGCGGGAGACTTGGCCGCGCAGCATGAAGAATGGCCGGAATCCCTTCAGGAAGCGCTGGAAATGTACGCCTTGGACTGGGACGACAAAGAAAAGGCTGACACGGAGATTCGGCAGCAGATCGGATTCATTGAGGAGATAGGTGGCGGGACGTTTCTGCGGGACAATGAAGAGGACTGCATAAAGTCACTTGTCGAAAGCAACGAGAGCATCCCGCAGAGAGAAGACCTGCTTGAAAAGGCAAAAACGAATTCGATTGCTCAGCTGGGCAGTTCGCTCAAGGGACTGAGAGACAACTATCACCGGTTGAAGATAGAAATCACCAAGTTTAACAAAGCGATCAACAAGAGGGCAATCTCCAACCTGACGAAGCTCGAGATCCGCCTGCAACCCAATGAGGACGTGTTGGGATCCGTCGAAGAAGTGGTGAACATGGGAGTGAATCGATTACTGGGCGATGCACGTAAGGCCGAGAATGCCGCAGGTTTTCTCTATCGCTGGGTCAGCGGGCAAGGGCGACAACTGAACCTGACCCACCTGTTCGAGCTGTGCTTCGTGGTATTTTCACAGGATGGCCACGAGGTCGTCTACCAGAACTTGGATCAGATCGAATCACACGGCACGACCATCACGATCAAGGCGCTCGTTAACATGCACATGATGGGGCACCTGCTCGATGATTCAAGGCGCGGAGAAATTCATTTCCCCTATTACCTGGACGAAGCCGCGGCGATTGATCCGGCCAACCAGGAAACATTGATTGAACAGGGATTCGCGATGGGATTTGTGCCGATCCTGGCGTCGGTCAAGGCACAGACATGCGCCACCTATTGTGTTCGTATCGACACTCCCCGGAAAGGACGGAAGATAGTCATTGACGAGGTGCAATGGGTCGAACTGCACAGGAAAATGCCTGACGAGGAACACAACGGTGAACGAGTTGACAGTCAGACTGCTGAAACGGTTGCTTGATGCCGGGGCGGTGCCGTTGTCTGCCGTGAAGAAGCGGTCGGGAAACGACATCGCTTCGCTCCTGCACAGCGGCGCTGTGGTGGAGGAAAGAGCGGGTGGCGGTGGCCGGCTTGTTATGATACACCGGGAGGCCGTAGAGGGCATGCTGCGTGCAGCGCGCCCGGACTGGGAGAGCACTGGAGAGGTGCCGCCCCGGGCCGAGGCAGTTCGCCGCTTTCGAAATGCCAAAAAGGCAACGCCCGACTCTCCCAATTTTGTTCTGTTGCGGAGCTGTCGCGATTCCTGCGTGTGGCGAAACGGGCATGCGGAAGTCGATGTTACTGAGCTAACTCGCAGAACGGGGGTTGCGGGCATTGCCGTCAGCCCCGACGATGACTGGTGCACCGATGCCCCCCTGGGGATGATCGAGAACAAGGAAGTGTTCTGGCACTGCGATAAGTTGTACCGCAACAGTGAGTGTGGCTGCTTCATGTACTACGCCGGCAACGTCATGGAGCGGGTCATTGCCTGGTTCGCCAAACGTCCGCGCGCACCCCGCGTGCTTTTCTTCCCGGACTACGATCCGGTGGGACTCGGCAACTACCTGGCGTTGAAGCAGGCGTGCAGCGGACAGGTGGAACTGGTCGTCCCCCCTGATTTTGAACAATTGCTGAAGACCTGGGGAAAACAGGATCTTCTGGGAAAGAACACCCATCGCCTGACAAAAATCCTGGAACACGGTGACAACGAAGTCCGCCGCCTCGTCGAACTCATGCAAGAATACGGATGCGGGCTGGAACAGGAGATACTGCTCACTTTGGCATGACGATGCCCGTCATCCCTCCGGGGAGGCCATTGTCCAGTTGAGTTCACCGGTGGTTAGCCCCATCAGCCGGTTGAGAGCTTCCCGACGTTCAGCAAGCTGAAGTTCGGCCTGAGACAGGGCCTGCTTCGTTTGTTGCAGAACGGCGTTTCGCCCCTTTAACTCCAATTTGGTAATATTACCGGCCTCGCGCAAGCGTTTGGCCATGTCATATGCGGCACGGTCACTCTGCAGGGTTGTTTGCATCATACGAAGAGCCTGCTCGGCCGCCTGCGCCCGCCGGTAAGCCACATTGATTTCCAGAAGAGTGTCCAGGACGG
>JAIPIM010000181.1 GCA_021734725.1 Minisyncoccota bacterium
GAGGCCTGGAACAACCGGCAACCCGCCGGCGTGAGCTTCGGCCTGGGAATGGCCGTGGTCGGCCACAACCGCCGCGCCACGTATTTCACCGAAGATTCGGCGCGCCGCGCCGGCGCCGTGGTCGAAGGCTTCACCAAAATGTACGGCAATACGAACGATCCGAACTTCAGCCATATCGAAGGTTATGAAGACCATTATGTGGACCTGCTCTATACCTGGGATGGCGCAGGCAACCTCACGGGGGTGGTGGTCAACCTGGCCTGTCCCTCCCAGGAAACGGAGATGGCGATGACCGTCTCCGCCGATTTCTGGCACGAGGTCCGGGCGGAGATTCGCAAGCGGCACGGCGAACACATCCAGATACTGGCGCAGTGTTCGGCGGCGGGCGACCAGTCGCCGCACCGGTTGTGCTATAGAGAGGCTGAGGAGCGGATGCTGCAATTGCGCGGTTCGACCATGCGCCAGGAGATCGGACGGCGCGTGGCGAATGCCGTGGACGAGGTCCTTCCCGTGGCCAGAGCCTCTATTCAGACGGAGCTGCCGTTCCGACACGCTGTTAAGCAGGTCGACCTGCCTCGCCGGATGGTCACGGAGGAAGAAGCGGAGCAGGTGCGAGCTGACCTGGCCAAACTCGAGGCTGAGGCGAAAGAGGGCAAGAACAATTACCGGATTGCCCAGCGCGCCCGGCGCGTTCTGAAACGGTATGAACAGCAAGAGGTATCGGGGGTGGTCCCCATGGATCTGCATGTGATCCGCCTGGGCGACATCGCGTTCGCCACAAATCGCTTCGAACTGTTCCTGGATTACGGCATCCGCATCAAGGCGCGCAGCCCGGCCGTACAGACTTTTCTCGTACAACTGACGGCAAGCGACGGCTGGAATGGGACCTATCTTCCCTCCGAACGCGCCGTCGCCAACAAGGGCTACGGAAGCAGCGTATACGACTACGAAGTCGGCCCGGAAGGCGGACGGGTGATCGTGGAGGAAACCGTGAACTTGCTGAACGCTGTGTGGCAACAAGCACCAGACGCCATGGTCTTTGATGTTGCGTTATAATCTTTCGCCTTCATCTTAACACAACGACAAAAAACACACGGAGACTGGGACATGTTTACCATTGGACAGGAAGAGATCGATGCCGTGGCGGAAGTGATCAATACGCGCCGTTTGTTTCGCTACGGCGGTGAAACCGAAGGACGGGCGGCCGCCTGCGAACGGCGGATCACGGAAATCTTCGGGTGCAGCGAATCGCTCATCGTCACCTCCGGCACCGGGGCGCTGATTTGCGGGCTGGTCGGACTCGGTATCGGGCCGGGCGATGAGGTCATCGTTCCGGCGTACACCTGGCTGGCGAGCGCGGGGGCCGTGCTCAGCGTAGGCGCCATCCCGGTACTCGCTGATGTCGACGAGACCCTGACACTCGATCCGGACGATTTCGAGCGCCGGATCGGACCGCGCACCAAGGTGGTCATACCCGTACACATGGCCGGTCGTCCCGCTGATATGGACCGCATTCTGGCCGTAGCCAAGGCGCGCGGGGTCGCCGTACTGGAGGACAGTTGCCAGGCCGTCGGCGGATCGTACAAAGGCCGGCGCCTGGCCACGATCGGCGATGCCGGTGCCCTGAGCTTCAATGTATACAAGAATATTACCTGCGGCGAAGGCGGGGCCTTGCTGACCAACAACCGGCAGGTGTTCGAACGGGCGCTTTACCATCACGACATGGGCAGCTCCTTCCGTGGACATACCTTGATCGAACCGGAGTTTCTGGGAAACAGTTACCGCATGAACGAAATCCAGGCCGCTGTGCTCCATGTCCAACTCGGACGGCTCGATGGGATCATTGCCCGGTTGCGGGAGCGGCGCGACTGGATCCGCGATGCGATTCAGGCCGCGGACACTCCGCTGACGCTCTCCCCGTCGGCGGACATCGAGGGCGACTGCGGGTTGCATGTGTCATTCCTTTTCGGTACGGCCGATACGCGCATCCGATTCTCGGAGCGCGCCGCAGAACTTGGCTGTACGTTAAGCAGCCCCATCGACAGCGGCAAACATGTCTACACCAACTGGACCACGCTGCTGGAGCGGAAGGTCGGAGTGCATCCCAAGATAAACCCGTTCCTGTGGGCGGAAAACCGAAACTGCCGTATTTCGGAATTGACACCCGATTGCTGCCCCCGAACACTCGATCTGCTGGCCCGCACGGCCACCGTCGACAGCGGATTCAACCGCACCCGTGAAGAATGCGAAACGCTTGCGGCCACACTATGTCGCGTGGCGAAAGAGTTGGATTAAAACGAGCCCGTCCACAAAGGAGTCTTTGACGATGAGCAGCCTTAAAGTCGGTGTCGGGCGTGGACGTATCACGCCGCCCGTTGGTGCAATGCTGATGGGCTACGCCCCCGCCCGCGCGGCAGAGACCGTGCATGACGAACTTGCCGTAACAGCCATCGCATTGGAGCAGGGCCAGGTGAAGGCCTTGCTCATCAGTGCGGATGTGTGCGTCATCAAGGACCCACAGAGCACGCACTTCCGGACCCGCATCTCCGAAGCGACGGGCGTACCATTCGACAACATCATCCTCTCGGCGACCCACACGCATTCCGGACCGGCCATGCGGGCGACACCCGGCGGCGCCGACCTCGACGAGGCGTACCTCAACTCGATTTTCGAGCCCCAGGCGGTCGACGCGGCGGCACAAGCCGTGGACACATTGCGGTCCGCCAGGATGGGCGTCGCCACGGCGTTGAGCGACGTGGGGGTGAACCGCCGACAGATCGACCCGTCCGGCAACGTCCAGCTTGGGCAGAACCCGTGGGGCTGCTTCGACCCCACGATGACGGTGATCGGTTTTCGGGGAACCGACGATGCACCCATCGCCAACCTGATTCACTACGGCGCACACTGCACTGCGGCAGGCAAGAACGTCGAGGTCACTCGCGACTGGGCCGGACCCATGGTCGACCGACTGGAGGCGGAGTCCGGCGCGCTGACGGTCTTCTTCAATGGCGCCGAGGGAGATTGCGGTCCGCGGCTGCCGAACGGGAAAACGACTGGCGGCGGAGACATCCGTTTCGCCCTCGAGCTGGGGGCAAGGGCGGGGATCGAGGCGGGAGCGACCTTTCGGACAATCAAGGAATTCCGCGACGTCGATGTGCGCGTGGTTTCTGACCGTATCCGTCTGCCCTACGAGCCGCTGCCGGCCCCGGAGTCGGTCGAGCGTACGATCGACGCCATGGGCCCTCCCGACAAACTGGTGGGGCTGCGCGTCATGTCCTACAAGGCGCTCTGTGCGCGCCTCGAAGAGAGCCGGGCGCCGGGCCCTCACGCGACCCATCTGGAGCTGCGCCAGTCCGTCGTATCCGTCGGCCCGGTGGCGTTCGTCCCATTCCCGTTCGAAGTATTCAGCGAGATCACGCTGCGACTGCGTGACGGCAGCCCATTCCAGCACACGCTTAGCCTCAGCAACGCGAACGGCTCCTACTTCTACTTCCCGTCGCAGGACCAGATTGCCCGGGGCGGCTACGAAGTGTCGGTCTTCAAGTCGATGAACCCCCGTGCACTGGCCGATGACGCGGACAATGCGGCGCTCACCGAAAACCTGCGCCTCTTGGAGACGCTGGCCACAGCCCAATGAGGTCTGCGCATTTCAGAATGTTGAAAAATGCAAACCGGGGGTCTCGAAACCTGCAGTCACCCAAGCACGGCTTTCGCCGAAATCCGTCAATCCTGATGAGTTATGGGATCGCTGTGAAAATAAATCGCTTTGCACGGACGATTCGCGCTAAAGCCTCTATTAACCCCATTTTTCGTTCAGATCTTAGAATGCGAACAGAGAAACGTCTTGTTCTTCTTGACAAGCGGTTTGCGCTCGGTGTATACTAGGATAGTCCTAGATAACTAAGAGCCTTAACAGGAACGGCTTCGGTACAGGGTAAAACTATCTTAAACAGAAAGAAAGGACTCAGGGGCAATGAAAACACTGATATTGAGTTTTGTGATAGTGTGTCTACTGTGTGGCACCGCGGCGTTTGCACAGGGCAAAGGCAGGGGCCAGGGGAAGAGCCCCAAGGATAAACCGGACTGGGCGGGCGCCGCGGAAGAGAAACAGCAAGGACGCGCTACAACGGAAGAAGCCGAAGAGCAAATGGAGGAAGCCGAAGAACAGGCGGAGGAAGCAAGGAAGCGAGCCGAAGAAGCACGGGAACGTGCTCACGAACGCCGGGAGGAAATGAAAGAACAGAGCGAAGAATCTATGACCGAAGAACGAGGTCCAAGTAACCGCGGACTTTCTGACGAGGGCGATGAAAAAGGAAAAGGACCGGATAAACGCGAACAGGCCCGTGAGCGCACACTCGAAAACATGGAACGGGCGCATCTTAAGCGTATCGCCAAACTGCAGGTACTCCGCGACAAGCTGATCGAAAAAGGTAATGAGAATGCAGCCGACCGGGCTTCAGAACTGATTGAGAAAGAAAACTCTCGGTACGAGCAACAGGTTGAGAAAATCATTACAGAGGGTCATGAATTCGAGGGGAAGGACGAGGATGCACGCGGCAACAAGGATCGGGATAAACCTGGCAGGGCACCCGAGGAAGAAGGCACGGGGCGGAAGATGAAGGAGAGGAACAACAACGGGCACAACGGTAAACCGGGTAAGGAGGACTGAACATGAAGGCGATCATGGCTTTCATTGGTGTTTCCGCTTTGACGGCAGTCTTTTCACTGGTAGTGGCCGGATGCGGCGGCAGTGGTGATACACCGGCAGGAACAGAATCCGCCACGCCCGCAGATGGGACGGAAACACGAAGTGAGCTGCTTGAAAAGTACCGTCAGGAAGCGGAGCAGGAGATCACGGCTGAAAATGCCGAGGAGCAACTCGACCAACTGGTCAAAGAAATCGAGTCCGGCAACACGAACCCGTAGGTTCGGGAGCAATCATGAAAGTGCTATTGGGGCAGACCCCACTCACCACAAATCAGAGGAAATTCTGTTTTTGTTTTTGCGTTGGAGCCTCGGGGGTAACCGTCTCATGTGCTACGGTTCAGAACGTCAATGAGGGTTAGTCCCGTGTGGTAGCACGGGTCGACATCCGGGAACCCGGGGAATCGATTGGGGATCTTCCCGTTTTCGTCTCGAATGGGATACGGTAAACGGTGGCACTTTTTATTCAGATAATAGTTGAACAATGTCTCGCGGCACTGTCGGTGTATGTCTTCCAGGGGGGCCTTCTCGGCCTCCGGACAGAGGCCTTGGGTAAAAGTGGAGGCGCGTATTGTTTCCGGCAAATTCCAAAATGGCATATCGCTGTTGATGGGCGCGCGCGTTTTCAGGTCGACGCTCCGATAGATTCCTTTTACCGAAGGGTTGAATCCGGTCTTGAATAACTGCGCCATAAGCCGAGGGAAAACCGCCTGGCAACGTTTTCGCGTCTTGTTCACGGAGGCTGTCTCAATTCCGAGCCTGGCGGTTTCCAGAAGAAACTTGCAGGAAAGACCTACGAATTCGAGGCCGTGTCCCGGGTCGCACAATATGTGGCCGTCTTCCTCCCAGGCGGTACCGTTATTGTCAACGAATTCCGTGAAATCCCACTGCTGCAACGCCGGATGCTGACCTGTGTTGACGTGACGATCCAGGATGTGATCGATGACATCCGCTCCTTGGGCAGCCCACGTACCAGGTTCTTTCCCATCCAGCATCAGTGCAATGCCTCCGAGAGAGATCATAGCCGGTCCGTGTTCCTGACGTCCGGGTCTCACGGGTGGCGTGCTGCGGGGATTCAGAGGCAGGAGGTCCGAAACGAACGTTTGTTTTCTTATGGCTTCGACAACGTTTTGAAAGGCTTCCTCCCCTTCCTTGAGTGCGTCATCCTGGTTCAGTACACGGGCAGCGGCAACAAGTCCTTTGGCATAGAAGAGATCACTGAAATTTGCCTGCCCGTCAATGCGCGGCAAGGCAGTTAGTTTATTGTCGGACCTCACATAAAGCGGTGTTCCGTCGGTGCGCATCATAAACGATATGCGCCCATCATTTTCCCGATGGATACGACGCAATGCCGGTACGAGCTCTGAAAGGACTGTTCGGGCGCGGTCAACAAGTGTGTGAGCCTCACGTGCCGGTACGGCACTTGTTTTTTCCAACCAGCGAATATGGCCCGCCAAGGCTTCCATGGCACGCCCCTGCACCCAGCCGAAGAGGATATCTTTCCCGCGTGTCGTACCCTGTTGGTCGGGCCGACCAAATTCGGTACAGGTGACGGTATCCACTTTTGCGTCGATGTATGGATATTCGTCGTCGCGCTCCTGGCGGTCGAGCACAAAGTGCAAATGTTCAGCCACAAGGGCTGCGTAAGCAGTTGCGTGGTCAGATAGCATAGTACGTACCTCTCGTTGAACCGGAAGGGTAAGAATGGTGCGCGCGACAGGACTCGAACCTGTGACCTCTACCGTGTGAAGGTATCCTGACGTGCGGAAATAGGGTCAGGTGTGGTGAAATATGTGACCATTTTTGTTTTTGGCTGTTATAGTATATCTCCGCGTATCAGCGTCCATCTAGCTGGTTATGACAAGGAGAATATGACACGATGCCAATATATCGCAGAAAACTCGGCAACGGCAAACTGAGTGACAATTACTACTACGACTTCCGTGTTGGCGGTAAGCGTTTTCGCGGCAGCACGGGTGAAACCAAAAAGCGGAAAGCAGAAGACTACGAACGCGACTACATCGCCAGACTGAAGCAGCAGAAGAGCAAGCAAAGCCTAGCGCTGAACTTTGGGAAATACATTGCAGGCGGGACGGATATCTCAATTGAGGACGCATGGGAAAAGTTTCTCAAGAAACCCAGCCCACGTAAAATGTCAAAAGCCCGTGAAAAAGCGACAAAAAGCCGATGGAGAGACTTCTGCAGTTTCATGGAGGACCAGCACCCTAAGGCATCCTCAATGGCCCAAGTAACGCGTCAGATGGCAGAGGAATATATCCACCATATTCGGACAGAGGGCAGATGGAACAGCGCCGTCTCCTTTGAGCGCACTCAGGAGGGCAGGAAAAAGCGTCAAATCAATTACAAACCAAAGACCCCCAGACTATCGACCGCTGCACAGAATGATTTCCTCCAAACCTGTCGCATGGTATTCGCCCGTTTGCAGGAAGATGCGGGCCTGCTCGAGAACCCTTTCGCTCACATCAATAAAGTTCCCAATGAACCAACGTCGCGCCAGATATTCACACTTGAAGAACTGAAGTCAATTCACGACAAAGCCGATGACTTTCTGTATCCGCTCTTTCTCACTGCGATTACCACAGGGCTCCGCGAAGGAGATATCTGTCTCCTAAAGTGGGACCATCTCGACGCCAAGCGGGAATGGATTCATCTTAAGATGCAGAAAACCGGGAAACCGGTTGACATACCTATACTCCCTGAATTAAGACGCTATCTATTGACTCTACCACAGGATGGCGAGTACGTATTTCCAGAACTGGCAGCAACATACAAACGCAACCGCACACTTATAAGTGAGAGAGTCAAAAAGTTCCTGAATGAAACCCTTAAGCTTAAAACGCGGGAGAGACCAGATAAGAAACATCGGCAACGAAGTGTGAAGGACATCCATAGCTGTCGGCACACGTTCGTGTATCTCGCCGGTCTGCATGGGATCCCCCTGCCGATCGTCCAGAGCATTGTTGGCCACATGAGCACGGCTGTGACGAAGCTTTACATGGCCCACGCAACTAACGAAGCGAAATTAAAAGAGGTAGCGCGCCTGAAGGATGCGTTTGGCTTCGATGACAAAAAGGGCACGAACAAGAAAGGGCCGACCTTACCCGTTTCGACATTACTCCCCCGTAACCAACAGCTCGTACAGCTGGTCAAGAGTATCACGCGGGAAAACTGCCTGAAGAAGAAAGACGAACTGTTAGCGTTGCTCACTGACGCAAGCCAGGATAAATGAAGCTTTTTCGCTAAAGACACAGCTAACCTTTTCGCCGCAATTGAGGATCAAGCGCGTCGGGCGAGAATCTAGCCAAGACGAGGGAGCTAAGTTCAACAAATGCTCTGTATAGATCCATGTACGCTTCATCCCTTTCTTCTGTTGCGGGCCCCCACTTTGCTTCGTCTGCCTCGATACACTCCCGTAGGGACCGGACTTCCTTCAGTAGATATCTTGCCGCTCTCATCTGTTTCTGAAGATCATTGAGGGTTTGTTTGTTTAATCGACCTAAATGACCTTTGCATTTTCCATGGTCATAGTTGCAGAACGGAGCATTCGCAGCAGACTTCCCAAGAGACTTGCTAAGTTTGCCCCGACAGACCGGACACACA
>JAIPIM010000182.1 GCA_021734725.1 Minisyncoccota bacterium
TGGAATGCCTTGATCACGCGGATGCCGGCAATGTTATCCTGGAGGCGGGCGGTCACTCCGCCGAAGTAATCGCGAACCGCGCGGTATGTCGGGCGAATGCGCCGTGCGAAACCAGTCATGAGAATGAGGAGGAGCGGGACGGGGAGGAGTGCAACCAGCCCCAGTTTCCAGGACAGTACGAACAGGATGCCAAGCGTAACGATAATATTGAAGACGTTATTGACAACCTGATCGCTTACGTGGGTGACAAGATGTTCCATGGCGTCGACATCGGCGGTGAGGCGCGACATGATTTCCCCGGTCTGGCGGCTTTCGAAGAAATTGAGTGACAGTCGCTGCAGGTGGCGATAGATGTGCACCCGTAGATCCTTGACCATGGCGGCGCCGGCACGGTGCATGATAAACATGTGGACGCGCGAGAGTAGTGCGCCGGTGGCTGTCAGAACCAGCATACCGCCGATGGCAATGCCGCAGGTCACCAGCGCATTGCGATACACGGCCTCCGACCAGCCTGTTTGGAGAACCGGTGTGAGGCCACGGTCGATCAGGTACCGCATGAGCAGGGGCCGGACTTTTTCGAACAGCAGGGCAATCAGCACGCAGCCGGTGCCGATCACGATTGTGACACGGTAGGGGCGTATAAACGGCCAGAACGCGCGCAGAAGGGACAGGATTGGCCGCCGCGGACGTCGGTCCTGGTCTCGTTCTCCGCCGCCACCGCGTCGCCGGTGAGGGCCCCCTGACAGTCTAAATCCTCTTGGCATAGTTACCCTTTAGCCTGAATTATTCAGGCTAGCGTTCGTAATTCGTCTATGGGTGTGGCCACATCGTTGAGAATGTCTCGCCCCCCCCACGTCGCTTGATCGAGACTTCTTCCTTACGGACGGTGTTCAACAGCAGGGCGAGGTGCCGGCGCGCTTCCGTGTATGTAAAGACTTTCATCCTGAAGCTGTGAGACAATTGGCGGGAAAAGTGCCTTTGTCGTTTACTGAAATTTCACGGATTCAGGTTTCATGTTGTACATCCACTTGTGCTGGTTGTCAAGCCGTCCGTCGGCGATGGTCGCTGCGCCGAATGCTCTTGCTGTGTGTGTGTCATGCGTTGATGGTGTCACGGTAGGTTTCCAGTGCCGCGGGGAAGGGGCCGAGCGCGCGTTCCAGGATACCGAGGGAGTAGGCGATGCAGACGCCGTAGTTGGTAATAGGGACCCCTGCTTTGCGGCAGTGGAGGATACGCGACAGCATGGATCGTCGGTTCCATACGCAGGCGCCGCAATGGATAACCAGGTCGTAGGGGGAGACGTCGTCGGGAAAGTCGCGTCCCTGGACGTGGGTGAAGTCGAGTTTTCCACCGACATACTGCTCCAGCCAACGCGGGATTTTGACGCGCCCGATGTCTTCGCCGATGGGATGATGCGAGCAGGCTTCCGCCACGAGCACGCGGTTGCCGGCCTCCAGCTTATCGATGGCGGTGGCACCTTGCACAAACGCTTCAAGGTCCCCTTTGAAACGGGCGAAAAGGATGGAAAACGAGGTCATGGGGATATCGCTTGGCGTATCGGCGTCCACTTTGAGAAAGGCCTGCGAGTCGGTCACGACCAGGGCGGGGGGGCGCTTGAGCCTGTCCAGGGCGTCGCGCAGTTCACGTTCCTTCACTACCATACAGTAAGCATCGTTGTCGAGCAGGTCGCGAATGGACTGGACCTGGGGCATGATCAGCCGTCCCTTGGGTGCTTCCAGGTCGATGGGAACGACGAGGACCGCCATATCGCCGGGCGGTACGAGATCGCCGAGGATGGCCGGCGGGGCGAGGAATTCTTCCGGGACAGTCTGCACCAACGCGTCCCTGAGGTCGAGGATGCCTTCCTTTGTGGTCGCGACTGTATTAAGCCAGGGGACCCCGAGCTGGTCCAGGTTTTGGCGCACGGCGTCGAACGGTGTTCCCACATCCGCTTTATTGAAGACAACAACGGCCGGGATATTACGGGAGCACAGGTCGGCCAGCAACTCATCTTCGAAGTCCGTCCATTCGCCCGCTGCCGTCACAATGATGCCGATATCCGTACGGTCGAAAACGGTCCGCGTTTTTCGCGTACGCAGTTGGCCCAGATCTCCCACGTCGTCCAGCCCTGCCGTGTCAATAAACACCACGGGTCCAATGGGGAGAAGTTCCATGGGTTTTTCGACCGGGTCCGTGGTGGTGCCCGCGACGTCGGACACGATGGACACGGACTGTCGTGTGAGCGCGTTCAGGACGCTTGATTTGCCGACGTTGCGGCGTCCGAAAAGAGCGATGTGGAGGCGTAAGCTTTTAGGTGTGGTTTGCATTGTGTCGGTTGCCGGTCATGCCTGTGGGGGACCCCAGTCTCATCACGTGTTCCGGGGTGATGAGTTCGTCGAATTCCTTATCTGTTAAATGCTTTGTTGTGATGGCGGCTTTGCGCAGGCTGATGTTTTTTGTGCGTGCCATGGTCGCAATGTGCTGTGCGGCCTCGTATCCGATTGTTTCGATAAGCGCGGTGACCGTGGCGGTGGCGTTGTCGACGTGCTGCCGGCATCGGTCTGTGTTTGCTTCCAGGCCGTTCACGCAGTTCTCGGTGAGTGTTCGGCAGGCGTTTTCGAGCAGTGTCAGGCTGGACAGCAGTGTGTGCGCGATCAGTGGCATGAACGCGTTGAGTTCCAAGTGTCCAAGCGCGCTTGCCTGGGTTAGTGCCTGATCGTGTCCGAGGACGGTCAGGGCGGTTTGGACGACGCTCTCTGGAATCACGGGGTTGACTTTCCCCGGCATGATAGACGACCCCGCCTGACGTTCCGGCAGTCGGATCTCACCGATTCCGGCATCCGGTCCCGTGGACAGAAATCTCAGGTCATTGCTTATCTTTATCAGAGTAGTGGCGAGTGCCTTGAGTATTCCGCTGACCTCGACGAACGCATCCGTATTCTGCGTGGCATCGACCATGTTCTCCGCGCGCGCCAGTCCCAGCCCCGTAATGCTTCGGAGTTCATCGACCACTTTGAATATGTAGCGGCGGGGCGCGCCCAGGCCCGTTCCTATTGCGGTACCGCCGAGCGGAACGACTCGCAGGCGTTCTTCACACTTGTAGATGCGCCAGCGGTCACGGGTGAGCGCTTCGGCATACGCTCCCATTTCACGCCCGAGGGTGATGAGAACGGCGTCCTGGCACTCGGTACGGCCGATCTTGACGATGTCGGCGAACTCTTTTTCCTTGGCTTGGAACGCTTCCTGCAAGGCGATGACGACCGCCTGCAGGTCCCGCAATCTGTAGATGGCCGCGACCTTAAGCGCGGTGGGGTATGTGTCGTTGGTTGACTGGTGCCGGTTCAGGTGTTCCAGCGGGTTAACGATATCATAACATCCCGGTGGGACCCCGAGGACTTGCAGCGCGCGGTTTGCCAGCACTTCGTTGACATTCATGTTTGTCGAGGTGCCGGCGCCCCCTTGCAGTGTATCCACCAGGATATGCGTGTCCAGTGCTCCGGCGGCCATGTCCAGGCAGGCTTCCTCGATAGCGGTCTGTTTCTCGGTGTCCCAGCAGCCCAACGCGTGATTGGTGCGTGCGCAGGCGAGTTTTACCGCGCCGTATGCGTGGGTCAGGTGTGGGTTGACCGGGGTGCCGCTCAGTTGGAAGTTCTTCAGGGCGCGGACCGTATGGATGCCGTGGAGCGCGTCTGCCGGGAGCTGCATGTCTCCCAGTAGATCGTGTTCCGTGCGTTGTGTGATGTCTGATTGTGTTGTCATTGGTCGCCGGGTGGAACCGCCTCCCACGTTGGTCGCCGGATGGAACCGCCTCCCACATTGTTTGTTGGGTGGAACCGCTTCGAAGAGTCGGAGTGTATCAAGAGCCTTTCACATTTATGTGGGGTTTTCCCGGTTCTGGTATTCTTTAGAAGTACAGGTCTCTTTTGTCGCTGGTTTTTATTTGTTCCAGGCGTTCGATGAGTTTCTGTTTACGCTCGTCATCGGGCAGTTTATCGATTTCGCTTTGGACCTGGCGTTCTCCGGCGGCCCGAGTTTCCGGCGAAGCGTAGTCGACCAAGTATTCCATAAGCGTTGTCAATGCATTCGGTGTACAATAACGTTTGATGAAGCCGGGTATGGCGAATTCCATGAAGTGTTCGCCGGTACGTCCCAGGCGATAGCATGCGGTACAGAAGCTTGGGATATAGCCGTCCTGAACCAGTTCATGCATGACCTCGTCGAGCGAGCGTATGTCGCCGAGAGAGAACTGTTCGCGTTCCATGACCTGTGCGTCAGCTGTTTCCGTGTAGCCGCCGATTTCGATTCGGCTTCCCGCGTCGATTTGCGAGACGCCGAACTCCATGACTTCCCGGCGCAGTTCAGCCGGTTCCCTGGCGGTCAGAATCAGGCCCGTGTAGGGGACCGCCAGGCGGAGGATGGCGACCAGCCGCTTGAAGTCATTATCCGTCACCTGCCACGTTTCGTTCTCCGGTACGATACCGCAGGCCGGGCGCAGGCGCGGGAAGCTGATGGTATGCGGTCCGACGTTAAAGCGTTCCTGCAAGTGCAGCGCGTGCCGTACCAGCCCCAGGACTTCGAACCGCCAGTCGTACAGTCCGAACAGGGCTCCGATGCCGACATCGTCGCAACCGGCCTGCATCGCTCGGTCCAATCCATCGAGGCGATAGAGGTAATTACCCTTGCGTGTGTTCCGGGGATGCATGCGGCCATACGTTTCATGATGATAGGTTTCCATGAAGATCTGGTATGTGCCGATGCCTGCATCCTTGACGATTTTGTAGCTTTCGACATCCATTGGCGCGGCATTGATATTGACGCGTCGGATCTCGCCGCGGCCGACTTTGGTGTTGTAGACATTCCGGACGCAATCGGCAATGAATGTCGCGTCGTAGGCGGGGTGTTCCCCGAAGACAAGGATGAGGCGTTTATGCCCTTTGTTCTCCAGAGCGACCACCTGTTCGCGCAGCTCAGTGCTGCCCAGCGTGCGGCGTACGGCTTCGGCATTGCTGCGGCGAAACGCGCAGTACTTGCAGTCGTTGACGCAGTCGTTGCCGATGTACAACGGCGCGAACAGCACGATTCGGATGCCATAGAGTTCGCGTTTGAGTTGGCGGGCCGCGGCGAAAATATCTTTTACCAGCTTGGGATCGTCCGCGCGGAGCAACTCGGCCGTCTCTTCCAGAGACAAGGCTTGCTTGCTCAGGCTTTTGTCCACGATATCGCGTATCCGTTCCGCATCCGGCGCCGGTGGGCGCAGGAGCTGCTCGAGATATGCGTCGTCGACGAAGTCCACGGCGTTTCGGCTGAGTTCCAGTCTAGGCAGGGCAGGCATAACGACCTCGTTGTTTGCGGTTCACATAGTGAAGCGAAGATCCTTGACCGGTTGCAATGGTGCGGTCCATGTCCAGGATGTGCTGTTGCAGGCGGAGATGGTATGCGCGCGGGGTTTCCGAGAAACACGCCTTATCCGGATAGATTTCGTAGAGCCGGCGATAGTTCTTCGGTGTGAGTGTCGGCATGACCACATTGGCACCTCGCGCCAGCCCGCGCTCGCGTCCCTGGTCGCGGTTGAGCGTGGCCAGCGCGGTTGTACTTGGGAGATTTGTGCGCGGGCAGGTGAGGCGGGTGAGCGCCAGGACCTTGTACGTCATCAACTCGCTGTTCGGGACTTGGCGGTCGTCTTTATCGTTCGTATATGTATGGTTTGCCAGCGGGGTGCATGGGTGCGGGATGAACGGTCCAACGCCGATCATGTCAAGATCCAGTTCTCTGAACATCTCGATATCGCGTGCCAGTATATCGTATGTCTGGCCCGGGATCCCTATCATGACGCCGCTCCCCGTTTCGTAGCCGAGCTCTCGAAGAACACGGAGGCAGTCCAAACGGTCCGCCAGCGTTCCGTCGGCCACCGGGTGGATACGCGCATAGAGTTCAGGATTCGACGTTTCGAAGCGCAGCAGATATCGATCCGCGCCGGCCTCACGCCATTGTGCGTATTCCTCAGCGGGTCGTTCGCCAACACTGAGGGTAACGGCCAATGGCGTCGTTGTTTTGATTTGGCGGATTACCCCGGCCAGCCAGTCGGCTTTCATGCTTCGATGTTCGCCGGCCTGGAGGACGATAGTGCCGTAGCCGAAATCCATTGCTTGACGTGCGCAGTCCAGGATTTCCTCGGTGGTCATGCGGTATCGCGGCATGGCCGAATTCTCTTTGCGCAAGCCACAGTAGGCGCAGTTACGGTCGCAGATATTGCTGAATTCCACCAAGCCGCGCAGGTGAACGTCGTCGCCGACGTTTGCCTGTCGGACGGTGTCCGCTTCCCGCCACAGTGTTTCCAGGCGTTCGGCGTCCGTTGTCCGGAGCAGATCGGCGAGTTGTTTATGGCTGGCGGTTATCATACTTCCTGGTCCGCTGGTGTGCGCTGAAGCGTGACGATGAAGGTGCTGCCCACGTCTTCTTCGCTGTGTACCGTTGCATCGCCGTTATACAGATTGGCGATCTTTTTCACCGTTGAGAGACCGAGTCCGCTGCCCAGAATGCGGCGAGTCCTGCTGTTTTTTATGCGGACGAAATCTTTAAAGAGTTTTTCTGCGTTTTCCGGCTTCATGCCGATACCGGTATCCTTCACCTCAATGTTGGCATGGTTATTTTCCGATGACAGCGTCACGTCCACCCGACCCCCGTCTTTGTTGTACTTGATGGCATTCGAGACGAGGTTGTTCAGCACGATGTCCAGTTCACTGCGATCGGCGGTCATGAGCAAGCTGTCCGGTGCATGCAACTCAAGTGTAATATCGCGTTTCTCGGCCTCCGGCAGGAACGTTTCGACGGCTCGCTCCGCGGCCTCTTTGAGATCGATGGTTTGCAGTTCCCGCTTACGTTGTCCGGATTCGATAGCCGTCATATCGAGCAGGTCGAAGATCAGCTTACGCATCCCTTCGAGTCGGACCAGGCTTCGGTCCAACATTTGGTCGTAGACCGCGGGGTCGTCGCCGGCCGCCCGTTCTTTCATAATTCGGAGGTATCCTTCAACGGCGCCTAATGGGGCTTTCATTTCATGCGTCAGGACGGATATGAACTGGAAGCGTATTTGTCGCTTTTCTTCCGCCAGCCGTCGTGCCTCGCGCTGCAGCACCAGATGGCGTGTTGCTTTGCGGACCGCACTTTTAAGCTCCGTGGGAGTGAACGGTTTAGCCAGGAAGTCGAACGCGCCGCGTTTCGTGGCGGTGACGGCGGTTTCGAGCGACGCGTAAGCTGTTATCATGATGGTGAGCGTTTCCGGGCTTTCCCCGCGGTTCAGTTTGTCAAGGATTTCCAGTCCGGTAATGTCCGGTAACTTGTGATCGAGCAGGAGCAAGTCGGGTGGGCGCTCGTTCAGGATGGCAAGGGCTCCCTTGCCGTCCTCCGCCTTTTCCACTTCGTACGACACTTCGTCGTCGATGTCAGGCAGGCGGACGGTGTACTGGCGCAGCGCTTTCTCGACGCCGAGTCGCATACCGAGTTCATCGTCTACTACGAGTAGTCGTAATGTTTCCACGTGTTTTCCTTACTTCAGCAAGCGTTGAAGTTCTTTATAGAGCTGCTCCGGGCGAACGGGTTTGGCGAGCATGGCGTCGGCCTTGACCCACGACCGTTCTTCATCGGTTGCGGCATCGAAGTCCAGCCCTGCTTCCGAAGCCACCGCCGTCACGATAATGACCGGAAGGTCCGGATGCTTTTGTTTGATGTGGTAGCACAGCGCGAAGCCGCCGTCCGCTTCTTCCATCATCAGATCCACGACCGCCGCGTCTGGGCATTGTTTTTCGAGAAGTTCTTCCGCTTCCTTTTGACTGTCGGCGGTCCAGACTTCGTATCCGGCGCTTTCGAGCGTGATTTTCTGTTGTTCCAGGAAGTCGGCATCATCGTCGACAACCAGTATGGTCGGTGCTTGCTTGTCCATTGTTTTTATCCTGCTTTCATTTTTCTATTCATCGCCAACCGCCACCGCGGCTTCCACGGGTTCAGCGGCTTCTCCATGTCGCGGCAGTTTGACCGTGAACGTTGTACCGCGCGGGCCGTTTGCCGGGTTTGTATTCGACTCGACGGAAATATCGCCGCGATGCATCTTTACAATCCCGTATGTTACCGCCAGGCCAAGGCCGGTGCCTTTGCCCATTTGTTTGGACGTGAAGAACGGTTCGAAGACCTTGTTCAGGTTATCCTCCGGTATGCCGGTGCCGCTATCCTCAACGGTGAGCGTCACCTGTTCTTCATTTCCGCCCGTGGTGACGCGTAAGGTTCCGCCTTCAGGCATGGCGTCGAGTGCGTTGCTGACCAAGTT
>JAIPIM010000183.1 GCA_021734725.1 Minisyncoccota bacterium
CCACCGCGGCGGCGGTCGTCCCGGCAGCGTTCGCCTTCTCAAGTAACGCGGCCTCCCGTTCCGAGATCGTGGGTTCACTCGAGAAAGCATCCCAACCCCACAATAGGCTGACGCAAACACACGTACCGAGAAATCCACTGTTCATTTTGCTAATAACATTCATCTGTTTCCTCGACCACCTGAAACCTGAAACCCGAACACTGACACCTCTCCCAAAATCAACAGTTAGACTCTTGCGAAATACCCTTCGCGCGAGTCGTTCGTGGTTCGTCGTTCTTCGTTCTTAGTTAAGAACCACGCACCAAGAACCAGAATTGCGAAAAACGACATGTCGCAATTCTCTATCAACAGCATTAAGGCTACCGCTCCAGTGCAAAGCGAATACGCACCTGCATGGATGCCGCTACATTCCTGTCATTTACGCGCGCCGGCTTGAAGCGCCAATCACGAACCGCCGCCAGGGCCGCTTCATTGAATACCTCAGGCGGGGCCCCCTCCACGACGCGTACGTCACGGACTCGACCGTCCACGCCTACCACAAACCGAACATCTACGTGTCCCTCAATGCCACGGTGCCGAGCCGAAAACGGATAGTGAGGCTGCCTCTGCAACACAGGTATCGGACGCTGATCTAAATCACTCATTTGAAAAACCGTTGGAGTAGGGCTGGGTGGCGTCGCAACAGATGGAACGGGAGACGCCCGCTGAGAAAACTCCAGAGAAAAATCGGGCCTCGCATGCAACCGCGGAACTTTAATGACCGGCACATCCGGACTCTCCCGTTCAACAGCCGGAGAAGGTACAGCGGTGAACTGAGGCCGCCTTGGCATGGGCTTTTCTTCGGGTGGTGGATGCGTCTGCCGAACAGGCCGGGCTGGTTCCGGCGGTTCACGCACTTTCCACACCGTCGTGTCCACAGTTCGAAGCTGGAGCGACGGCTCCGGCTGGGGCGTTAACTGGTCCGCAAACGGAAGTATGGACACGGTCGCCAAAGTGAACGCCAGCGCGATTAACACAATAAGCCACCGTCGGCGTGTCAAAGGATGACCCGACTCGTAACTCATGACCGGCCGGTCCAGCCCACGAAAATCGTCGGAAGATGGTGAATGACTCTGCATAATTTTCACGACGGTCCCAAAACCATTACAAACGGCAACGATTGCGGTCAGTCCTCTCTTGCGGCGATGCTTACTTGCTCGGCGCCCGCGAGTTTACATTGGTCAATCACGCGTACCACGATTCCGGTATCCGCCGATTCGTCCGCCAGGACGATGACAGGTATTTGCCGAACCTCCACAAGACGGGCAACCAATCCACGGACGCTGTTCAATGAAATTTCGTGGCCGCCATGCATAATCCGCCCGTCCGCGCTGACTCCCAGCAAAACACTGTTCTTTTCAAGCTGCTGACTGCTTGCGGCCCGCGGACGATCGATGGTGAGTCCCGTCTCCTCCACAAATACCGTGGTAACCATGAAAAAAATCAGCAGAAGAAACACCATGTCAATGAGCGGCGACAAATTGATGTCCACGCTTTCACTTGTCTCAATCTGCACTGACGATAATAACTTGCCCATACATCTCACCTAACAATGTGCCTGTGGTGCGCCATAGGCGTCGCCTCCAGGTAGATCCTATGCGAAAAGGGTTTTGCTGCTTGTCTCCAAAAGGGACTCACATGCTGAGCGGAGGGACGAAGTCCCTGGGAATCAACGTTTTTCATATTGTATATGTTTGTCCCCTTTGGGGACGGAACTTCGGCTCGTGAAGCGCAAAAACCCCTTTTTCGCATACGGTCCAGCTATATGCTGAAACCCAAACTAAACAGTATTGAGGCTAAACAAAACACTTCGTCATCTGTCTTCAACTGTCAACTTCCGCAGTGCCGCCCGTGCCGTTCTGACTACCGTGCTCCCAGGCAAGTGCGAGATGGCTTTCGCAACGATCCATCGTGTGATGAAGACGCTGGAAAAGCCGATAAAGGTGCGCAAGCCCAAACGTCCCAGGCAGTGCGGCCACCAATCCGGCTTGCGTCGTAATGAGAGCGCGGCTGATCCCGCCGGCAACCATATCCGCGGTTTGGCCGGATTGCAGCCCTACGCCCGTGAATGTTGTAATCATACCTAACACAGTCCCCAGAAGCCCCAGCAAAGGTGCCGCTGTCACAAGCGCACCCATGACGTAAAACCGATAGCTGTACTCCCCCATCTCGGCTTGGCGGCACTGGGCTAACGCCTCGCGGAAGGGCATCCCCTGAGATATCTTTAACGCGCACTGTCGAACAACGCGAGGAAGAGCCCCCTCACGTTCGGATAACCGTGCCTGCAACCGCTGTAACGGCACACTTCCAGCACAAACCTTTTGAGGAACATTCAGATCCGTGATATCAGGACCACTCAACTGCTCTTTCAGTCGCCAAAGTAATGAAAAATAGCAGTACCAAATACCGAACACACACGCAACAAGCGGCACCATCAGCCAACCGCCGGCAATAAAGAAATTACGATAAACATCCATGCTGAAATGGCTGTGTTAGAAAGTGTCGAGTCTCAATTTCAGACCGTTCACAAACATCATGCCGAACTGCTGAGTCAGGGCGACGGCTCGCCGAACACGGCGCGAGAAAAAGGCGTGTACAAGCAGGGCAGGTATGGCTATCATCAGCCCGACTTCCGTTGTAATGAGCGCCTCCGAAATACCGCCCGCCAGCATACTGGCGTCACCAGTCCCAAATACCGTGATCAACCGAAACGTGTGGATCATCCCAGTGACGGTACCCAGCAATCCGAGCAACGGAGCCGCGCTGGCGCACACGGCGAGCGGGGACAGATAACGTTCCAGCCGAGGCTGTACCGAAATCAACCGTTCATACATAATCTCCTCAAGGTGCGCTTTCTCCGCGTCGCGATGCCGAATACCTTCTTCGATAACCGCCCGCAGCGGCGGTCGCAGACGGCTGGCCCAAGTCATTGCCTCAGCAACTCGACCTTTACGTAAGGCATCCAGAATATGTGCAATCTCAGCCTCCGCTTTGCGTGAAACCACCCTGGAAAGATCCATCGTTTTAAAGATGATCAAGACCACGCAGACCGCCGCCAGACCGAGCAAGGGAATCATGACCGCCCGCCCTTTTTTCAGATGACTCCAGAGGCTCTCCTTCGTGGTCGCCAGACGCAAAGCCGCACCACGCGAAACGTCCACCGGAACAACACCTTCCCCCATCTCGCAAAAAGCCGCTACAGCACGGCTGGACGAGGCGGGCCGAACCTGAATCACCCGAGGGTAAGGGCTGTCTTCACTCTGGATCACAATACCCGTGGCACCACCGTCCGTGCCGCGGAAATAAAGAATGGGGCCAATTTCCGCAAAGCGTCCGGACACCAAGCGGCCCGATGCATCCAGCGCAGTGCCGTTAAACAAGCGCCCGGAGAACCAATCATTCGGTTGCGCCAGCGTAAGGTCAATCAAGGGCTCGACAACCTGTGCCTTGTCAGTAAGGGACGCGTGTGCCAATTGACGATCCAGTGCCTCAAGCTGCTCCTGCATATTCTGAACTGAAGCCACTGAAAGATCCGCGGCCATGGCCTGCCGGTGTTCACGTGCCATATCACAGATAAACTGCAGTGTTTCACGCAAGTAGTTGATATCAGCGGCCGCGTCTTCGGCGGCTTGGCGCCGAGATTGAACATGCTCTTCCGCAAAATCCACCTGGCGCTCCAACTCACGGACCTCCTCCTCCAATGTGTCGAGAGCGTCCACCAGAGTGTTTCGCTCAGCTGATATTTTATCCCGCAACCCGTTCAGAGTTTGGACGGACGACGCAATGTCCGCACGCACCGCTGTAACAGCAGCCGCCACGTCGTTCGTTGCCGCTGCGTCCCGGCCACCACCAAGATCCCTTTGTGCTTGCCCGGGTGCTGCAGTCGTAATGGCAAACAAAAGAAAAAACGCTGCCACAACGTTCTTTAGGACGTCATCATTCAAGGCTCTCCTCCTTGATTTTCAGTGGAAGATCCACCAATTCCGCACGTCCCTCCTTCTCATAAGCATCAAGCGCGCGACGTATCCGCATCGCCAGCTCTGGTTGCCAAGACCATGTCCAGCCGGATTGCGTCGGATGTCCGTGCGCGGCAAGTATATTATCGCGGGAAACCGCAAATCCAGTCGCTACACCCAGGTACAGTATCTCCATCTCCCGTTTCTCTGCATCCGGAGGTTCAAGAACTTGCGTAACACTATGCACCGCGTTGCTTGCCTTGCGGATGTCCGCAAAAACACTCAGCACCGACTGAAGACGCTCACTCACCGCGAGAGCGTCCGTCTCACCGGTTAACGGTCGTAAGCGCTCGACAGCCGGACGGAGTTCCGCTCGCAGGAATGCGGGCAACCGAGTGTAGATCGCACTCAGTTCTTTCTCCGCCGTGGATATGGGCGGCAGCATCGCCTGTAGAGCCCCTTGCAGATTTTGCCGCTCCAACTGAAGAGATGCCAGTTCAGATTCCCGCTCCTTGATAGTATCTTGCTGTCTCCGACGTGTTTTCTCCAGCTCCCGCTTCTGCTGCAGCAAAAGCTCACGGCGCCGTTCAAGCGCACCTTTTGTGGACTGCCAATCCGCGCGAGTATCTGCAATCTCCCTGCGCAGTTCCACCCATTGCCGAACCAAGTTTTCCAGTGTATCGAGGGCGGGAGTTTCCGCCGGAGCATGGCTGACCGCCAGAAACCCGATACACGCAAGAAGCAAACCGGCCCGACAACGCCAAACGAGGGATGTCGGAGCATTGCAACCCCCACCCCTTAATAAGTTGTAAATTGTACGCGTCAACATCGTTCTGGCATCCAGTCCATGGTTCGTCAAAACAAATGAATATAGCTCATCCACAGCATTTTCCAGTTTGCAAGCGGCGTCAAGGGCGGTATTGTGATAGAGAGAACGCTGTGAGGGCAACGCCGTCGAACTGTTGTCGTATCGATAGGGTAAGATATGTGACGGGTTATTCTGCTGGATGCTAACGTGATCAACAACGGAGCAAAAGGGGAGGACCGTCGTTTGGGTAACGCAGAGGAAAAGCTTTACCAAAGTGAAGCGATGTACCGTCGGCTCATGGAGAACGTCAACGATATTGTCTACTCCATGGATGCAGAGGGAACACTCACTCATATCAGCCCCCAAGTAAGACGGTACGGCCTGCTTCCGGAAAAACTGGCCGGGCATCACTTTTCGGAACTCGTGTATCCCGAAGACCGCGAAGCCGTTACCGCGGACTTCCGGAAGACACTTGAGAGCGGTGAAGAATTTCCCACCCAGTTTCGGATTACAAGTGCAGACGGTACTATCCGCTGGTTCCAGGAACTCGGCCATGTCCAGCGCGACCGCAGCGGCAACATCGTGGACATTACAGGCGTACTCCGCGACGTAACCGAGCAGGTTGAAACAGAAAAGAAACTGGCCGAATCCGAACAGCGATACCGCACTCTGGTCGAGCACATTCCAGCATTGATTTATACCGCTGAGCTTGATGACCAAAGCACCACTATCTATATCAGCCCACAGGTGCAGGATATCATGGGCCTCTCCGCAAAGGACTATGAAAAGGACCCCGGCTTATGGCATCGGCGTATCCATCCGGAAGACAAGAGCAGGGTCATGGCCGCGCTTCGCAAAACTCAACAGTCAGGCGCTGCGTTCAGCGAAGAATACAGATTCCTTGACAATGATGGCACGTATCGCTGGATGCGGGACGATGCGGCCGTAATCCGTGACCTGCAGGGACACCCGACATGCCTGCAAGGGGTTATGCAGGATATCAGCGAATGGAAGGAAACTGAACGACAATTGCGCAAAAGTCAGGCAGCCCTCGCCGAGGCTCAGCGGATCGCGCACCTGGGAAGTTGGGAATGGGACCTCACAAATGACGTGGTTGTCTGGAGTGACGAAACGTTCCGAATTTTTGGGCTCGATCCTAGCGCTGTGACACCATCGCTGGACGCCTACAAAAACGTCGTTCATCCCGCTGATCTGAATAAGGTCATGGAAGAAATTGAGACGTCTCGAGACCATCATAGACCCTACGACGTGGAGCATCGCGTGGTGCACCCGGATGGCAGCGAACGTTACGTATGGGAACAAGGCTGTTGGCATTACGACAAGGATAACAGACCAATCCGAATGGTCGGTACCGCGTTTGACATTACGCAACGCAAGAACGCGGAAATGGCATTGAACGAAGAAAAGCGACAATTGCGCGAACTGAGTGGCAAATTCGCCATGGCTGAAGAACGTGAACGGCGACGAATCGCGACAGGATTGCACGACCATGTAGGCCAGATCCTTGTCGCCAGTCAACTCGGCCTTAACCACGTAACCCGCCTCGAAGACCTCGGACAGGCAAAGCATGAGTTGAAAGAGCTGGAAGGTCTCGTGAGCAAAGCCATTACAGCGACTCGAACACTGACGTTTGAACTGAGTTCGTCTGTGCTGTACGAACTTGGAATAGAAGCTGCAATAGCCGATCTTTGCGAACAGATATCCACTCAGTATCGGCTGCCGGTCACGTATCATGGCGGTGAAACAAGCTACCCGGCAAACAGCGATCTCGACATCATTCTGTTTCGCGCCACCAGCGAGCTTCTGTTCAACGTTGTCAAACATGCCAAGGCTGACAGTGCCAGCGTTGCAATCAATGTGAATGCTGACGATATTGTGATCACGGTTGAGGACGACGGCGTGGGCTTTGACACCGCTTCCACGCAAAACGGAATTACCCCAACCGGCGGTTTCGGACTGTTCGAAATTCAAGAACGGCTAAGCTATATCGGCGGTTCATTGGACATCCAATCCTGTAAAGGCAAAGGGACACAAGTAAGACTACGAGCTCCATTGAACATTCGCAAACACTGAGGCCCCTTTATGAGCATAAATATCCTGCTGGCAGACGATCACGAAGTGGTGAGAGAGGGCTTGCAACGACTGCTCGACGCCGAACCTGACATGACCGTGGTTGGTACGGCCGGAGATGGCAAGACGGCAATCGGCAAGGCCAGTGAACTGAAACCGGATATCGTTGTCATGGATATCAGCATGCCTGACATGAACGGAATCGTGGCCACGCAGCGGATCACCGCGGAGCTCCCCACCGTAAAGGTCGTGTGTCTTTCCATCCATACCGAGACACGTTTCGTCCGGGCAATTATGGCGGCGGGAGCATCGGGGTATCTCGGGAAAAATTGTGCGGCCCGCGAACTTGTTACCGCCGTACGTACGGTGACCGAAGGCAGCACCTACCTGAGTCCCGTTATTGCCGGTGACGTCATCAAGTCCTGCTTTTCAGAATCTGGCCCCCCACAGGAGTCCAGTTACAGCAGGCTGACCGTAAGAGAAAGGGAAATCCTGCAACTTCTGGCAGAAGGGAAACGGGTGAAAGAAATAGCAACAGATCTGAACGTAAGTATTAACACCGTCCATTCACATCGCCAGAATCTTATGCATAAGCTCGGGCTCGAATCCACTGCGGACATCGTGAAGTACGCCATCCGCGAAGGCCTCACTACACCCTGAGAAACATTCTTCGAACGTGCACTGAGCGTTTCCGCCGAGTCTTCGAGGTATCCCCCTTGTCTAGAACACTTTTATCGCAGTATGGGAGTATGTGAGTACGTGGGTATGTGAGTACGCACGCAAGGACGGCACGACTCGCTCACCAAAGCGGAGCTGCATGGGCCCTGCAAGGGACCAACATCAGCCCTGCATTCAGTCGCCAACACGAAAGTAGGGCGGGGCCCCAGACCTGGCAATGCGCCGAATTGCACCCCAGCCGGAAACCGTCGTCAGCGCCCGCGCTCGACCTCCGGCCAAATCACTCGGTGCAGTTGGGGTTGAAGCCGCAGGTTCGAACGCTGAGCGGCAAGCACCCACTCCGCCAGATCACGCAACGCACACACCTGATAGACGGGTGCAACGAGCACGCGCACCTTCTCGGTGTCAATGGCAAGCCGGTCTATACAATTCAGCATCCATCCAAAATCTCGCCGACCGGCCACGACGAATTTCAGTTCGTCCCCAGTTTGCAGAAGAGCAACGTTGTCTTTTCGGAAATGTTCCGCCTCACCGCTTGACGGACATTTGACATCCATGATCGTATGATAGGGACGCGGTGCATCCGGCAACGGCAGGGTC
>JAIPIM010000184.1 GCA_021734725.1 Minisyncoccota bacterium
GGAACGTCTTCGTCTTCGTCAAACCTTTGAAGTGTCAATTACGAGTCTACTGCTCGAGCAATCTGCCCTGATGCCAGAAACCCCTTCAACAGAAGAAACCAGTGTCGTCGTCGAAGCACACGCTTTAACGAAAGTCTTCAAGGATTTTTGGGGGCGTCCCAAAGCGCGTGCGGTGAATGGTATTGATTTGACGATCCGGCGCGGTCAAGTGTTTGGTTTACTCGGTCCGAATGGATCGGGCAAATCGACTACTGTAAAAATGCTTCTTGGTCTTCTATACCCTACGCGTGGTATGCTGAAGGTTCTGGGCGAGTCACCGCGTCGTGTGGACACCAAGCGCCGCATCGGTTACTTGCCGGAAGATTCGTATTTGTATCGTTATTTGACAGCCGCGGAATCGCTGGATTTCTTTGGAGCGTTGTTCGGTATGTATCCGTCCGAACGTGCCAAGCGCTCGGAACAGCTTCTCGAGATGGTTGGATTGTCGAGTGCTCGTGGCCGCCCAGTAGGTGAATTTTCTAAAGGAATGGCGCGCCGTATTGGATTGGCACAGGCGCTCATCAACGACCCCGAGCTTGTTATCCTGGACGAGCCCACTGCCGGTCTTGACCCGATCGGGTGCCGTGAGGTGAAGAATTTGATTCGCTTATTGGCGGAGCGCGGGAAGACCGTCATTCTTTGCAGTCATCTGTTGTCGGACGTGGAGGACGTGTGTGACGAGGTGGCGGTATTGTATGGCGGGCAATTATGTGCGCAGGGGTCCCTTCGGGAAATGCTGAAGATCGAAGAAAAAACACGCATTGTCGCTCCGCGCCTTGAACCAGGCCAGTTGGAACAGGTTCTTGCCACACTGCGCAGTGCGGCGAATGCGGGCGACATACAGGTTGACCAGCCGTCCATGAGTCTTGAAGAGTTTTTCCTGGATGTTGTCCGTCAGGCGCGAGAAGCGAGCGTAGAAACAGCCGGTGCACAGTCCGGAGGGCGCATTGCTGATTACCTGCAGGCCGAACTGCCCCTCGGCGAGGAGACACGCCGTGCGGAATTGCTGTCCGCCCTTGCCACTCCGGAACTCGAGGAAGAAGGTGTAGGCGAGGAGGCTGATGAAGCGGCGGTTCAAGAGCCTCACATTGATGAGGAAAAGTTGGAGGAGCTTGCTGGGGAAGGTGCGCGGCGCGAGACCCCGTCGGCGGTGGAAGGGAAACAAGCAGGGAGACCGACGCCTCGGTCCGACAAACAAGCAAGCGAACGACTTCGGCGGATGCTCGACGAAGAAGAGCCGTCGGAAGACGCTCGCGAGGAATAAAGAATGTACGACAGGAGATAACGCTACCATGGCCAAACAGCCCGAAGCCCATGACAGAACTCGTCACATGCACCGGTCACCGGGACAGCATCCCGAAGAGGACCCAATGGCGGAGATGCTGGAATGGTTTCGTGCCTATTGGAAGCATGTTCTGCTTGGTGTGTTGGTTGTGGTTGCCGTCGTCATTGCGATTTGGTCATCCCGTGCGGCGAAGGTTGCCAGAACGGAAGATGGTTACGCGGAATTATCTCGGGCACAGAGCATTGAAGAACTGAGACAGGTTGCTCGTGAGTACGGGAATAGCGAACCGGGAATGAGGGCGCAGTTGGAGCTTGGAAGGCAGCTTTTTGACGCCGGGCGTTACAGCGAAGCGGTCGAAAGCTTTGAGACTTTTGAGGAGAATTATCCGGAGAATTCGCTTGTGTCAGCGGCGCGTATGGGTAAAGGATACTCGCTTGAAGCATTGGGGGAGTTCGAGGATGCCATGGAGGCTTTTGCAGCGCTGGCCGGAGACGCGGAACGGTCGGCAATAACTGCTGAAGCCTGGCTTGCCGGAGGGCGTTGTGCGGAGTCGGCAGGCTTACAGGAGCAGGCTCGTGTGTACTACGAGAATGCATTAAGTGCTGGTGCCGGTGGTGGGTTCAGCAGCAGGGCGGAAGCAGCGCTTGCTCGGCTCGGAGGCCAGTCCGAGTCCGGCGGAGGCACCGATACGCAAGTGCGGTGATCGCCTTCGTGTATGCACCGCAGTCCGGTTTCAGACAACTCCGCGGATTGTTTTCCTGTCTTTCATGATCAGCAGTTATTTTTCCTGATGTCCAATCCAGAGTAGGTTTGCGCGGACCCACTTTGACTCGGGTAAATTCCTTCCTCTTTAAAATAGGCTAACAGGAATTAGATTATCGGTCTGTTTTTACGTGCCTTGACTTATTGGAAGGTGGACCATGATCAAGCCCATAGAAGTACATGCCGATGTGCTTTCCATACTTCCGGAAGTGGAGGTCTTCTTCGGTCCCGATACACCTCTGCGCCGTTCGGCCCAGTTCGGGGGCCGTCCCTATGAAGAACGTCCCCAGCAAGTGGAGATGGCGGCTGGCGTTGCATCGGCATTGGACGCCGGAATGCATCTTTGCGTGGAAGCGCCCACCGGTGTCGGCAAAACATTTGCGTATCTCGTGCCGGCTGTCCATTGCGCGCACCAGACCGGCCTCCCCGTGGTTGTCAGTACTCATACTATCAGTCTTCAGGAGCAGATAATTCAGCGCGATCTTCCGCTTCTGGAGAGACTTTTAGACGTTGATTGTACGTACGCAATTGCCAAAGGGCGCAGCAACTATGTTTGTCTCCGGCGGCTTCATGCCGCGGCCAACGATAAACAGGAGTATCTTCCCGCCCCTGATTTGATTCCGGAATTGGATAAGGTCCGCGCTTGGGCGGAGAATACCCGCGATGGCTCGCGAAGCGACCTTGAATTCACACCGAACAGCGAACTTTGGGACACCATATGTTGCGAAGCCGGCAACTGTCGAAACGCTCAGTGTCCGTATTTCAGGCAGTGTTTTTTCATGGGAGCCCGGCGGTGTCTCATGTCGGTGCGGATCATTGTTGCAAACCACGCGCTGTTTTTTTCCGACCTGGCCATGAAGCTCGAAGGCGAGGGGGGGGCAGGGGGGATTCTTCCCAGGTACGCCGCCGTTATCCTGGACGAAGCGCACAGTGTGGAGGATACAGCGGCGACGCATCTTGGCGTGCGGGCGACGGCGTACGGGGTGACTCGTGCATTGCGGCGTTTGTACAATCCGGAACGTGACCAGGGATTGCTGAAGAATGCAAACAACGCGACCGTGCGCGAGTTGACGTCCAAAGCATTGGACTCGGCCGGACACTTTTTTGACCGGCTGCGAAACTGGCTTTCCGACTTCCAGGAGAATCCTGTGCGCTACGTCAAAGCCGGGCACGTAACGGATACGGTGGGAGAGCACTTGGAAGACGTTTATCGGGCAGTTCTGGCAATTGCCCGGGATGAAGAGGACGAGGACAGACAGCAGGAGATCATGGCGGTTGCCGAGCGTGTCTCTGGTTATCGGAACAGTATTCATGCCGTGCTCGATATGACGCTGGAGGATCATGTGTACTGGTTTGAGCGTTACGGCCCGGGCCAGCGGGGGTTGTCTTTGAACGCAGTACCGGTGGACGTTGGCCAGCTGTTGCGGGAATGTCTGTTCAACCAGGACTTTGCCGTGGTCATGACGAGTGCGACGCTGGCGGTGCGTGGCACCATGGATTATTTCAAAAAGCGTATTGGTGCGGTGGAATCGAGCAGCCTGATTGTATCGTCGCCTTTTGATTTTGAGCGGCAGACGACTTTGCACATTCCGCGTAATCTTCCGAATCCGAATGCCGGTCGCGGATTCGTGACTGCCGCGAGCGACCAGCTGCGGCAGTACCTACGCCTCAGCGAGGGCCGTGCGTTTGTGTTGTTTACGAGCTACCGGATGATGCGGGAAACAGCCGATGAGCTTGAACCTTTTTTCAGCGAAACGGGTTACAGACTCCTGGTTCAGGGACGGGGGATGCCCCGCTCGCGGATGCTTGAGGAATTCCGGCGGGATATTCATTCGGTGATTTTTGGAACAGCCAGTTTTTGGACGGGTGTTGACGTTCCCGGGGAGGCCCTGAGTAACGTTACCATTGTCCGTTTACCATTCTCTGTACCCGACCACCCTCTGATTGCCGCCCGTCAGGAAGCCATAAGGGCGCGGGGAGGGAATCCCTTTCGCGATTACGCATTGCCAGAGGCCGTGTTGAAATTTCGTCAAGGTGTTGGACGTCTGATCCGGTGTCGGGACGACCACGGGATCATTGTAGTTCTGGACAACCGTATCCTCACAGCGACGTACGGCCGTGTTTTCCTTGACTCCATACCCAAGTGTGAGGTGGTTGTGGAGTAGGGCAGCGGGATCCCTGTGGTATCCGGGTGTCTGTGACTCCGGCTCAAAAGATGCGGTTCAGTGCTTGCCGCTTTTTTCGGATGATTTGCGGATTTGTTCTTTATAACGCTCACGGGCTTGCCGGAGTGTGTCGTCATAGATGCCTTGGCGGAAGTCCGGGTATGTCCACGGAAGTGCGACCCAGCCCCCGTTTTGATACAAGAGGGTAAGCTCCGCCCAGATACCCTTGCCCATATAGATCCTGTGGTAGCTCTCCTTGGTCGACGCGAGAACCAACCGGTGGTAGTCAAGGTAGCCAATATCAATATTCACTGTCCGTTGACCCTTTTCCGTCAACGTTGTCTCCATACTGTTGGTGAGGTGTTTGTAGTCCGCGAGGTGCTCCGGCTGAGCGAGCGTTGGGAACGAAAACACTTGCCGTATCAGGTCAGTTCCCATTTCCGATGCGTAGTAGTTAGAGTACGTGAAAGGTGCGGGTTCACTCGCGAAATCCGGGGGACCCCACTTTTGTTCCAGCAGACGGATCGCGGTTGCGCGACTCGTCTTGTTGTTCCAGAAAATGCCGGCCATGATCTTGACAGGCGGCGGGTAACGAAGTTCAAGCATGGCAGCCTCCGCCCTTGTTCACGGATTCAGGTATTTGTTCACGCCGTGCTATGATTGTGAGGGTTGGGGAAGAGTCGACCTCGAACGGTTCAAACGTCAAGTGGTTGAAAAATGACAGGTCCCTGAACCCGTGTTGCGACATTGCCTGCGCCAGTTCAGCTCGGGTGTAAGGATAAAGTTCCGTGCTTTGGATGTTGTGGGTGTAATCGTCATTCATCCACGTGATTGTCAGCAAGTTGAACGTAACCGTTGGAGGGTGAAAATCGTAGAACCTCACGAATTCTTTGTTGCCGTGGCGGTTAATGCTCACGATACGTTCCCTGTCGCGCAATATACGGTCATAATTCAGGACTTGCAGGACACAGTGGCCGCCGGGCGTCAGCCGGTCATGAAACCCGTTTAGAGTGTCCACCAAATCGTTATGCGTGAGAATGTGCGGAATCGAATTCCCGAGACACAGTATGATATCGAACGTTTCGCCGATGCATGCCAGTTTTCGCATGGGGACCTTCCGCCACACGATAGAGAGATTGTCGGCGTCTGCCTGCCTGCGGGCAATATCCAACATTTTTTCGGAGATGTCGACACCGACCACGGGATTGACTCCCAGCTCGGCAAGGGCTTTTGCGTAGAGTCCGGTGCCGCACGCCACATCCAGGGCGGAACCAAATGTATAACGCTGCCGCAGTTCGCTGACGAAGTTGCGCGCCGTTTGTTGACGCCCCTCGACATCGGTCATGCGGTCGTAGTATTTGGCGACAGTGTTATAGAAATTCATGATTACGGATCAGGAAACAGGTCATTTGCGCGGCTCGATTACCCCTGACGCGGTTCTCCCGGTGTTGTTTTCAGACGCATGCTCCGTGGCATGGTGACGACTAAAAAGTATGGAGTGTCGAGGCGCATATGTCAAATGAAAGACATACCCCGTTGGAACTTTGAGTGTTGGCGAAATTGCTATCGCTATAGGGATCGGAATCGAGCTGCGGTCTGGACGGTCATCGTGTCACGATAATGTGCCCACCAGGAAGATAGCGCCGGCGTACCAGTTGGTGGCGGTATAGTGGTGGGGATTCGCTTCGAAGTGGGCTCGATTGCGCTCGAAGAGGATCTCTTTTTTGTCAAGTTTGTCGGCCAACACTTTAATCTCGACTTTGTGCGTCTTCCCGCTGTTTAAATTGTTGGCCACGGGGAGGATGGCCAAGCGGTGGTAGGTGCAGTAGGGGTCGATGCAGAGCGGGTGGCTCACGGTCCCATCTACGGTTACTTCCAGTTTGCCGCAGTCGGGGCCGAGAAGGTGATAGATCATGGCTGTTGAGCCTGTGAATTGGAACGACAGTCTGGCACCCGGTTCTCCACGCCACAGACAGGGAAGACGTTTGGCGAAGCCCATGAGATCGCCGTCCAGCTGCCGCCATGGGCCTGTCATCCTGGCTTGATCGATAGGTGCCATGACCGTTTGTTCCAAGTTATTGGGATCGATGGGAGCGGGAAGAGCATGGGGGACGGGGTTGGTCGCGACCGCCTTTATGGGGGGTAACGAGCGAATAATGGCTTGAGTATAAAGCTTATGCCCAGTGTCACTGTAAGGATGAACCGCATCCGGGGCGAACGGTATTTTTCCATTCTCGTCGACTCCTGCATGTGCGTTCACATCCAATTCTTTGCCCGAGACCCGGGTCATGACGGAGTTCGCGGCCCTCATTACCAGTTGCCCTTCTTTTTCCAGGCGGGCAACTTCCAACCCCATATGAATGGACGGAATATCGTAATGGTCGGCGATGGTTTCCATTACAGTCGTAATTTTGGGGAATTTCCCGTTTTGAAGATCTGGCAGGAGTTTGCCCGTCAAGGTATAGACAAAGCAGATGTCGCACAGGGCATACGCGTTCCAGGTTTTTCTGACAATACCTTCCATTGACTGAACGACGCTTTCAGGATTGGTGTTGGAATCGTTGACCGCGAACTCTACGAATACCAGGTCGGGTTCGTACCTCAGGACGTCATGTTCGAGTCTGAAGACGCCAAGCAGGGAGCCAGTGCCCCCGATGGCCGCGTTTACTTCCGTAAGCGTTGCTTGAGGATAATGCTCCTGGAAATACGCCAGGCTCTGCACTCGCCATCCGGATTGAGCCGTGATGCTGCCACCCAAGTAGGCGACCGTGATGTTGCCTCCTCTTTCTAAATGTGCGAAAAAATTTGGCAGTCCGCCTCGCGGAGAGCATTCATGAGCTTCTCTGAGCATGCAACATTCGGAACTTGAGCCTGGTGTCATGTAGAACTCCATTTTTCGAACAATTCAGCACTAAGGTGTTACGTTGATCGTTAAGTCCGGTGGTGACTTCTTCGCTCGCAGCCATCTACACCCCCGTTAACGTTTCATGGATCTCGGTATTGGGAAAAGACGCCGCGAATTCAGGGGTTCATTTGGCGAAGAAAATTCCGCGGAGATTCGCCAAACAAACGTTTGAACGCCCGTGACAAGTGATATTGGTCGCAGAAGCCGGTATTCGCGGCTACAACCTGCAAGCGTTCACCTTTAAGAATCATGGACCGCGCTATCTCAAGACGGAATTCCAGATGCCGCGCAATGGGTGTCGTACCGGTCTCGAGACGATACCGGTGCGTCAATGAAGATCGACTGACTCCCACCTCGTCCGCCAACGTGTCCAGATCGATGCGCCGGTGCCAATTCTCCCGGAGCACGGTGTCCACCCGTTCAGCCAGCGACATACGGTCCTTGGACGGCGTATCCGGTGGTACTATTTCGTGGTCGAAGCCGGACACATATCGGGCGGTCAGCAAACGGTCAAGTGTAACCAACAGCGTGCCTTGTGCACGCCAAAAAAGGTTTCCGTCTTCAGTCGATGGGTGATTGAAGAATTCTCGAATCCGGGGGAAAACCATATCCCGCGCATCTGTCAAGCGGGCAAATCCGGAGGCTGGATGGACCAGGTTGTCGAGAGCCGAAGAATCCTTAATTCGAAACACGAAATACGTATCGTAAATCGGCAAGCCTTCGCGGGAACAACGTTCCCAATAGCTTCTGCCGGGTGCATAGAGGTGGAACGTGTTTTTTTTGCGCACCGCCCAATGGTTTCCATCCAAACTGTATTCTCCGGCGTCCTGCAAGTGACAATCGAGTGCCCAACATGTATTGCGCAGACGTGTTCCAGGATGGGGTGTTTGCCGAACACGATGGACAACCTGGAGCAATTCCGGTTGTGCACGGGGATTACGCAAAAAGTCATGCGACCGATTAATGAA
>JAIPIM010000185.1 GCA_021734725.1 Minisyncoccota bacterium
ATGTCCATCCCGTCGCATCTCCACAGAGATGAACATATCAGTGCCGTTCGCCATGACCCGGAGCGAGATGAGATACATGTACGCCTTGAACTGAGCACGGTTTACCCTGACAAACTGGGCGTGGCTCACTATTCCCGTGAGCTTATGCTGACTCCCCGCGGACTAACCTGCCGGGACCATGTGGTGCTTGACCAACCCCGTATGTTGAGTTGGCTGTTTCAGGGCAAACCGGACTTCGGCATTACTCTGCAGGACAATATGGGGGTCTTCGGCAATGACTGTCCGCTGCACCTTCACCCCGTTCCTGTCGGCTTTGACTTGACGGCTTCCCTGCACCCCACGGAGGTTGTCTGGTCCTACGCCAGCGCCAGCGGTTTCAAGCCATTCGCGCACGTGCGTTACGACACAACGAACCCGGTAAAAACCGCGATCGTCGATTTCCGCTTCAGCGCGGCCAAATCATGCTCGCATGTCGGCACGCATGCCGAGAACGAGCTTCGACAAGATTGTCAAACCAATTGAACCCGCGGTTACCAATACCACCAACTGTGCCGCGAACGAGAGATCTACCGTGGCAATCATTTCATCGAGCTGTTTCAGCAATACGCCCACGGCAGCCATCAGCAGCATGACCCCATAGAGCAACCGCAGCCCATAGCTAGCCGCATACTTAACGGCCGAAGCACCGAACTGGGCGCCAAAAGAGGCGCCTGTCAGCATCAGGAGGACCGCGATCAAGTCCATGCGGCCTTGCGCTGCATACGAGATCCCGCCGTAGGCACCGGAAAGTACGCAGCACAATACGCTGGTTCCCACCGCCATGGAGGTAGGGAGTCCCAGCAGATAGATAAAAGCCGGAACCAGCAGAAAGCCGCCACCGACCCCCAGAAAACCAGCAAGCATTCCGACCCCTAAACCGATCGAGAGCGCCAGCACGGCTTTGGGCTTCGGCCGTTCTTCCGTCGCGGCACTTTCCGTGGATTCGTCGTGCTTAGCACGGTGATCGCCGCGCCGCCGCGCCGCCAAATAATCGTGCAGGAAACGGATGGTAAGCCCGATCAGAAGAACTAGATAGACGACGCGCACCGTGGAACCTTCCAAATTAAACTTCTCCAGACGCATGACAATTTGCTTCCCTAATTCAACCCCCGCCAGCATCGCTCCGCCGACCATCAGGCCCAGCCGCACACAAACGTTGTTCAGATTGACGTGCTTTCGCAACCCAACAATGGACTGACCGAAAACATTCAGCATTCCGGTTCCGATGGCAACGGCCATGGGAAAGCCGAAAATATTCAGAGCGGGCGTCAAAATCGGCCCTCCTCCTATGCCGAAGAACCCGCCCATGAGCCCAACCGAGAAACCGATAAACAGCAAAATCAGCCAGTTAAACTGCACGCCGGCTACAGGGAGAAATACTTCAAATACATCCATTGGTTAATCTCGCCTGTTCTGCGTCTTGCTTAGGCTTTTGTGGTTATCCCCCAGCAGGTCCATCAGACACTCGGAAAGTATGGAAAGCACAAATGCCGCGACCGTAACGGTAAGGAAACTCAGTAAAGCATACAGCCAGGGGCGTTGAGTGCTCAAATCAGCAAGGAAACTGCTGAGCGTTCCGGCGCCGCCTTGCAGTGCTTCATCCGCGGCACGGGCTCCCCCGAGCCCTGAGACGGCAAAGGCACGATGGACTATCAGCGGGAATGCCAGCCAAACCATCCCCCACCACACGGTTAACTTATAAGAGCAAGTGTTCATCATTCCACCCGGTTGGTGTTTTCCAAAAGGTATCGACACTTAACAAGAGGCCAAGTTAACTCACATAACGTCTGGTTCAACCCCGGAACTGAGTCTCCGTTTCATTGCCTTTTCCGACCTGCTCTCAGCCTCAAACATTCCAGTTCCGACGGAATGCTTGTGATTCAGCCTTCTGCCCCTTTGTCTTTCTCCAGGATGGCTGAGACGTCACTGACCCGGGGTAATGTAAGCAATCGCCGCGCCAGCGTCCGCGCATCTTTCAGAGTTATATCCATGACTGTGGCGCGAACAGTTTCGAGCTTACGCACATCCACGCTCAGCTTGCGTACGCCAATGCCGAGTAAAAACGGTATCAGCAGCGGATCAACCGCCATTTCACCACAGACCGACAAAGGGACCCCTTCCTGGAGGGCAGCGTCCACCACCCGTTTAAGGGCCCGGAGCACAGCCGGGTGAAACGGAACATAGTAGTCCGATATCTGCTGGTTGGTCCGATCCACCGCAAGCATGTACTGAATCAAGTCATTCGTCCCGACACTAAGGAAGTCGGCTTCGTGGGCGAGTTCACCGGCCATTTCCACTGCCGAGGGGAGTTCGACCATGACCCCCAGCTTAGGATGCGCGTTAAACGTTGCCTTTTCGTCACGCAGCGCTTCAATACACTCCTGGACGACGGCGCGGGCTGCCAGAAAGTCATCGACTGAAGAGATCAGCGGAAACATGATGTGCAACGGTCGTTCGTGACCGGCACGCAGCAGCGCCCGTAATTGCTCGGCGAAGAGTTCACGATATCTCAATGAGAATCGGATCGCGCGCAACCCCAGAAAGGGATTTGCCTCTCCGACGGAAGGGAAGTATGAAAGCATTTTATCCCCGCCGATGTCCAACGTGCGAAACACCGTATCCTGCCCGTCCATGGCATCACAGACAGATCGGTAAATCCGATACTGCTCTTCCTCGGAAGGGAAATCATTCCGAATCACAAAGGGAAACTCGCTGCGGTACAGGCCAATCCCCTCGGCGCGCAAACGGGTGGCTATCTTCAATTCACTGAGCAAGTTTATATTGGCCATCACCTGAACCGATGCTCCGTCGCGGGTGCAGAACGGTGGCCCGGCCACATTCTCGGATGCCGCTTCCACCTCTTTACGCGCCCGTGAGAGAGACTCGTACTGCTCCACGACGTCCGCCCCTGGACGGATATACACCGTCCCCTGATCGGCGTCCATCAGAAGATCGTCGCCCTCCGGTATATGGTGCAACCGTTCATCTTTCACGACGACCAACGGGAGGGACAAAGAACGGGCTAGAATGCTCACATGGGCAGTGAATGTTCCCTGCGTCAATATGAGTCCTTCGGCGTTCTGCGCCACAATCTTGATAATGTCCGACGGAAGAAGATCCCCGGCAATCACTATACATCCGCTGAAGTCAGGCGTTTGATCCTTGTCCGGACTGAGATTCAGAAGCAGGCGATGTCCTAAATCCAGAACGTCCTGAACTTTTTCACGTATTCGCGGGTTTGTGCTTTGCGAAAAAATGTGGACAAACTCATCCACCACATGCCTTATGGCGCCGGGGGCAGGGGTCCCGTCCGCGATCATGGCTCTCATGCGCCCCGAGAAGGAGTCGTCTTTGAGCATCAATATATGGGCACTGAAGATCATGGATGCGGAGAGATCCTCCATGTCCTCCTTCGTCCGTTCCTGAAGGATCTCCAGCTGTACCTCTGTGTGCTTTAGAGCAGTTTCGAAGTGGTCAACCGTGATTCCACCCTGTGCCGATGCTGCCGCCATCTCGTTGGCCAACCTGTTTTCATCAAGCTGTCCATAGAACACCGCCGCACCGCGAGCGATACCCTCCGAACCGGGAGTGCCCCGCAGAAACGTACCGGCAAGCTCAACGGCCTGAACCATCTTACGTTCTTTGTCCGGCACCAATCTATGGAGGCTCATCAGCAGCTTCGCGTTTTCAATCGCACTGGCCAGCTGCGATGCAATCGCCCGCAGGGCTTTGATGTCGTTATCCCTGAAGTATCCGGGAGTATCATGCTGGATAACCATGGCGCCGACACGTGATAACCCGCGCATGATCGGCACTGCCAAAAACGCTGCGTATCGTTCTTCTTCAATCCCCGGAATAAACTTGAAGTTGGGGTTCCGTGACCCCTGCGACTCGCAGATCGGACGCAGCTCTTTGAGCGCCATGCCGGTGATGCCTTCCCCCAACTTGAGACGTACGCTCCCAACGGCCTCCGCACGAAGGCCGTGCGTCGCGCTGAGCACAAGCTCCTCCGTACTCTCCTCATACAGATAGATCGAACAAACGCGCGCACGCATGTGGTCAGCAACGGTGTCCACGACTGTTTGCAGAAAGTCGTCCAAGCTCTTGCTGCCCTCAAAGAGCTGTGCGATTTCCGCGACATCACATATTAGGTCGACGTTGTCTTTTGGCATAGGAGCTCCTAAAAAGACTGATTCTGAACGCTTGCTCAGGATGCTATTGCGGCCCACTCGGCAGGTCGGTCCCCGCCAGGAGAAGGAACACCATTGATGCACCGTTATACATGGCATGCAGGACGATGGGCGCCCACAGCGTCCCCGTCCGCCGGCGTGCGTATTGCAGAACCATTCCCAAGACAAACAACGCCGGCATCTGGACGGGCGTCTCATGCAGCAAAGCAAACAGCATGGAAGTCACGACACCTGGAGCAACGAGAGGCGAACGTAGTAAACATTCGTAAAGCACAAGCCGAAAAAGGACCTCCTCGGCAACCGGTGCAATAAGAACCCCCACGACGGTCACGGAGATGAGCGTCAGGGCGCTTGGTTCTCCGGCCAGAAAGTCTATGATGGGCGGGATGGGGGACTCGTATCCCACCCAGTGGAGGCCTTTCATCGCCAAGTAGGTCAGCAGTATACTCATGGGATAAACAACAAGCAATATCCCGAGACTCACCTTAAAGAAGTGCTTGGGTTCACTGGGTAAGGGCAACAAATCCAACGCCTTCAAACGCCTTCCGGAGGGGACATTGGCGGCGAGTATAACGAGACAGGTCCCAAACGCAACGCCGTGAATCGGAAGGACGCCCAGCCAGAATTGGACAAGTTGCGGCAAGCTTGTGAACTGGCGCATCACAAAGACGACCAGCAGCAGGGCCGATGTTCCTGCAACGATGACCGGCAGGAGTGCGCTCACAGTCCATGCATGGGACGGCTGACCCTTATCTGGTCCGAATCTTTGCCGAACGGTGTTTTGAGAGTGCGAAAACATGCTATAGTATATATTTGGTGGAGACGATTAGGAGTCTTTCAAGGTTAAATCCCACATATAAGACTTGAATCAAGGAGAAACATTATGCAGAAAAAGAGTGTTCGTGACGTTCAACTCAGCGGCAAACGCGTTCTTATGCGAGTCGATTTTAATGTTCCACTTGACGACCAGGGGAACGTAACGGACGACACCCGAATCAGAGCTGCGTTACCCACAATAAAGCACATCCTTGATGCCGGTGCCAATGGTCTCATCCTCATGAGCCATCTGGGGCGGCCCAAAGGGAAAAAAGATCCTTCACTGAGTCTCAAACCGGTCGCCGACTACCTGGGATCCCTTCTCCCTGACAGCGCGGTAAAGATGGCGCCCGATACTGTCGGCGAACAGGTGGCGGCCATGGCCGCGGATCTTGGGCAAGGCGATGTACTGGTGCTCGAAAATACCCGGTTTTATGCAGAAGAAGAAGGCAAAAAGTGCACGCCGGAGGAACAGGAGGCTTTCGCCCGCAAGCTGGCGGCGCTCGGTGACGTATACGTCAACGATGCGTTTGGCACCGCTCACCGCAAGCATGCCTCAACAGCGGTCGTCTGCCAGTTCATGGATACCAATGTTGCCGGATTGCTCATCGAGAAGGAGTTGGAGTACCTGGGCAAAGCGACGGGCAATCCCGAACATCCTTTCATTGCCGTCATCGGCGGGGCCAAAGTATCTGGAAAACTGGAGGTCCTCGGCAACCTGATGGATAAAGTGGATACGTTTCTGATCGGCGGTGGAATGGCCTATACCTTTCTGAAAGCTCAAGGACATGAAGTGGGTGAATCACTGTGCGAAGAAGACCTTCTGGACACCGCCCGCAAGACCATGGCGGCCGCGAAAAACGCCAAGGCCACATTTCTCCTCCCGGTCGACAACATCGCGGCTGATAAGTTCGCCGCTGACGCCGCAACAAGAGGCGTTGGAGAAGACATCCCTGACGGCTGGATGGCGCTCGATATCGGACCGAGAACGATTGAGCAGTACACCCGCCAGATCGCCAAGGCCAAAACCATCGTTTGGAACGGGCCCATGGGATGCTTTGAAATGGAACCATTCGCCAAGGGAACCCTCGAGGTGTGCAAAGCCATTGCCGACAGCGGCGCGGTCAGCATCATCGGCGGGGGCGATTCAGTCAGTGCCGTTAACAAAAGCGGGCTGGCTGATAAAATGACCCACATCTCAACGGGTGGAGGCGCCTCCCTCGAATTCCTGGAAGGGAAGGAACTCCCCGGCGTCGTTGCCCTGGACAATAAATAAGTCAAGTGGCCGCGGTATGGGGCCATACCTCATATGTTCATGCCACGGAAACATAGTCGCCATCCCAGAATAAAGGAGTAAACCAATGGCTCGACGTATTTGCATTGCCGGCAACTGGAAGATGAACAAAACTCGGGAAGAAGCCGTTGCGCTTGTCTCGGAACTCAAAGAAAAGGTGGGACATATCCAAGCCACCGACACAGACGTCGTGGTGTGCCCGCCGTTTACGGCACTGTGGGGCGTATCCGAAGCATTGGCCGGGACCGCCATCGGTGTGGGTGCACAAAATATCCACTGGGAGGAATCGGGTGCCTTTACAGGCGAGATTTCCGCTGATATGCTCACCGAAATCCCAGTGCAATACGCCATTATCGGACACAGCGAACGACGCCAGTATTTCAATGAATCCGACGATACGGTGAATAAACGATTGAACGCCGCATTGAAGGCGGGGCTGACGCCAATCGTCTGTGTTGGCGAAACGCTTGAGCAGCGAGAGAGCGGCGACACCGAAACGGTGGTCGACCGTCAGTTGAGCGGTGGGCTGGCCGGAATTTCAGCCAAGCAGATGGAGAGTGTTATTCTTGCCTACGAACCGGTGTGGGCCATCGGGACGGGGCGTACGGCGACACCACAGCAAGCACAAGAGGTGCATGCCTTCATCCGCCGTAAGGTGGCTGACAGCGTTGGCGACGTGTCACAACGTGTCCGAATTTTGTACGGTGGAAGCGTGAAACCCGGGAATGCCTCGGAACTGCTTGCCCAACCCGACTTAGATGGCGCGCTCGTTGGCGGCGCCAGTCTGAAAGCAGACGATTTTCTCGGTATCATTGAGGCTGCCACAGCGTAAGTGCCGCTTGAGCGGTCCGCCCCCTGACGTGTAATTCTCGGGTCGTGGGCCACAAACTGACGTGTAGTGCTATTATTTTGAGAAACCCGCGCAAAGGCGTGGAACAATAGCTGGTCGACTAATGTCGAAGACGAAAGACAACCTAAGTGATGCTGACGTTATTGATCGCTTTAAGAAAGGCGATAAAGAAGTTTTCAGCATATTAGTTGAGCGTTACTCGACGCGTGCATATCAAATAGCTTACGGTGTATTGCACAGCCGAGAAGATGCCGAAGAAGTTGCTCAAGACGTGTTTGTAAGAATCTACAAAGCACTACCCAAATTCCGAGGTGACGCCGAATTCAGCACCTGGATGTATAGAATCGCCATGAACTTGGCACGTAATAAGTACCGATGGAACAAATCGCGCGGCGCAAAACAGAATATAAGCATTCAGGCAACACGTGAAAACAATGACGACAGTGGACCGGGAATCCAAGTGTCCACGCCGGAGCTGTCCCCAGACAGTCAGGCAGAGCTTTCTGAGTTTACCAATACTGTTATGCGGGAAATTCAAAATCTACCGCCGCTGTACCGTGAGGCGCTCGTTCTGAGAAATGTTGAAGAGATGAGCTACGAGCGTATAGCAGAGGTCCTTGACTGTAAGTTGGGCACTATAAAGTCGCGCATTGCAAGAGCACGAGATGAGCTTCGAAAAAGGCTGGAATCATGAATGTCAGTAAGTCGCAAACACCGGAGTGTCCGTCCATATCCGATCTCAGCGCCTGGCACGACGGAGAGGACTGTCCTGCCGTTGATAAGCACATTCAAGAATGCCGTCGATGCAAGCACATTGTCGACTTCTTCGGACGTGTCGACCAAACCTTGGCCGACAGCATGCAACCGCCTTCCGGTCTTAACCAACGTATTGTAGAGCGCTGCACCCAGATGAGCACAACGCCCTTG
>JAIPIM010000186.1 GCA_021734725.1 Minisyncoccota bacterium
GAGCCGGACTATCAGAGTCGCTATTTTCTGCGTCTTATAGGCAAGTACGAGGAGGCTGGTGAACCGCATTCGCAATCCCAAGCCGCGCCGAGTCCGGGAGAGACTCAGCCGGATGATATTCTCAATCTTTTCGATTCTGAACCAGGTGGCGACCATGCGAGTGAACCATCATCCAAACCAAACGAAAATGCTCTCCACTCCACCCCGCGCGAGGAGCCTGTTGTACCGCCTGGAGAATCGATTCTCGACGCGTTTGACCCCGAGCCGCGGGATGTTCCTTTAGAACCACCGGCCGGCCGCAATGAATCGGTCGCCTCGGCCGGGTCCGAAACCGCGCGGAATCGACAGGCACACAGGTGTTTTATACTTTGGCCACCCGTTCGATATGATTATGCCTATATTTCGACAGGCAGCAGGTCCGGGAGAGATGCCTTGGTCGCTCCCTGGCACCAGACACTTCCGGGAACCGAGGAGGAGGTACGATCCAGTTGGGTTGATGGACACTACCTGGGGACCGATGACCGTGGCCGTGATGTACTTGCCCGACTCGTCTATGGGTTTCGGGTCTCACTGCTGTTCGGCTTTGCCCTTGCCCTTAGTGGAACCGTTGCCGGCGCCATACTGGGTGCGATACAGGGCTTTTTCGGCGGTTGGGTTGACTTGCTTGGACAGCGATTTACGGAAATCTGGGGCTCTCTGCCTCGGCTCTATCTGCTTATGATCCTGAGTTCCCTGGTTGCTCGAAACATCTATGTTCTCTTTATCATCCTGAACCTGACATCCTGGATGGGGATGGCGGCTTATATGAGGGCGGAGTTTCTCAAGGGACGCAATTTGGATTACGTTCGAGCCGCGCGCGCCCTGGGAGTGCCTAATACGCCCATTATGTTCCGGCATATTCTGCCCAATTCCATGACACCGATCATTACATTTTCCCCGTTTGCGGTGACCGGCGGCATCTTGGCGCTTGTAAGCCTGGATTTCCTTGCTCTCGGCGTTCCCAGTCCGTTCCCGAGCCTCGGTGAATTACTTGCACAGGGGCAGGCGAACCTGCGTGCGACTTGGATCATTTTACCCACATTTGTTGTCCTGAGCGGGACGATCACGTTATTGACCTTTATCGGGGACGGTCTGCGCAACGCATTCGATCCCCGCAAGACAGTGCGGAAATAGATCCCCATGCTTCTTGATGTCCGCAATTTGAAAACCCATTTCACGCTTGCCTCCGGTCAGGTTGCAGAGGCCGTTGAGGGGATCAATTTTGGCGTGGACCAGGGCGAAACGCTCGCGCTGGTCGGGGAGTCCGGGTGTGGGAAATCCGTGACCGCTCTCTCCGTGATGCGCCTGCTGGCAGAGAATGCGACGCACCCCGTGGGTGAAATCCTGTTCGAGGGACAAGACTTAATCGCAGCGTCGGATCGTACGATGCAGAAGATCCGCGGCAACCGCATGGCCATGATCTTCCAGGAGCCCATGACATCTTTGAATCCACTCATGCGGATCGATAAACAGCTGATGGAGCCGCTGACTGTACACCGGGGGATGTCGACTGAAGACGCCTTGAACGAGGCGCGTCAGTTGCTCCGTCATGTGGGAATCCCATCCCCGGAAGCACGCCTCAAGGATTTCCCCTACCAACTTTCGGGCGGCATGCGCCAACGCGTGATGATTGCCATGGCCCTTGCCTGTCGTCCCAGGCTGCTGATCGCCGATGAGCCCACAACCGCTCTGGATGTCACGATTCAGGCGCAAATTCTCTCCCTGATGAAAGATCTTCAGCAGGAAACGAACATGGCGATCCTGTTCATTACGCATGATCTTGGAGTGGTGAATCAGATTGCCGACAAAGTGTGTGTCATGTACGCCGGAAGGTTCATGGAGACTGGGCCGCGTGAGAGTATCTTCAGTCACATGGCACATCCTTACACTCGCGGGCTGTTTGCGTCTTTGCCGGCCCTGCATAGCCAGAATGCACGCCTTCGTGCGATCCCCGGCACAGTACCGTCTGCTACGGCTTATCCTTGCGGTTGCCCTTTTAACGACCGCTGCCGCGAGGCCTTCAAACGCTGCCCCGCCGAAGAGAGCCTCCTGCATCCCGTAGGGAAGGAACAGTACGCTGCATGTCACCTTCTGGAGCCGAATGCAGACTGTCAGCGCGACGAACAGGCGTGGGAACCTCAGGAAGATCGCCCGTCTAACCCTGAAAGGGATGCTGAAAATCTTTTGGAAGTGCGTAATCTGAAGGCTCATTTTCCGGTGAAACGCGGAGTCTTCCTGCGTACCGTGGCACATGTCAAAGCCGTTGATGATATCACCTTCGATGTTCCCAGGGGGTCGACCCTGGCGTTGGTCGGAGAATCGGGGTGTGGGAAAACAACGGTTGGACTCAGTATCCTACGCTTGCTCAGCGAAGCTGAAGGTACGGTGGTGTTTGATGCCGAGGATATGATGGCGTGGGATAAGAAACAATTGCGTTTGAACCGGCGAAAACTTCAACTTGTATTTCAAGATCCGTTTTCCTCACTTTCCCCGCGCATGACTGTTGGCGCTATCGTTGCCGAAGGCATTCGCATACACTATCCACGCATAAATGACGAGGACCGCCTGAAGCGCGTGGTGAAATCATTGCGGGAGGTTGGGCTCGATGAATCGGCATTGGGGCGATATCCGCACGAGTTCTCCGGCGGCCAGCGCCAGCGTATAAGCATTGCCCGCGCACTGGTGCTCCAGCCCGATTTCATGGTTCTGGATGAACCCACCAGCGCGCTGGATGTGTCCGTGCAGGCACAGATACTGAACCTCCTCGTTGACCTTCAGGCAAAACACAATCTCACCTATCTGTTCATCACTCACGACTTGGCTGTGGTACGTTATATGGCGGAAAAAGTGGCGGTGATGTATTTGGGGCGGATCGTGGAGTGTGCCGCGTGTGACGAACTCTTCGACAATCCGCTACACCCTTACACCAAATCCCTGCTGCAGGCTATACCGCGTCCGGATGAGCGTCGAGAGTTGATGCGACTGCGCGGAGAGGTCCCGTCGCCGTTGACCCCCCCCAAAGGCTGTCATTTTCATCCGCGCTGCCCAGTGTATGGGGCGGCTCCACCGGACAGTCTGTTGCGGGCTGAGTGCCCAAATGTTTATCCCCCGCTTTTGGACTACGACGGCCATTTTGCGGCATGTTACGAGGTGCAGCACGAAGAGGAACGACGCACCACGCAAGCCACGAACCGGTAAGCAGGCGGGGCGATGCTCGGGCGGACATGAACGGACACGGACAAACACGGACGGACATGGACGATCGGAGGGTCATGTTCTATCCGTCCGTGTCCGCCTCTTCAACCCCTCCTCGCCAAGCCGTCCCTCACACAGGAACAGGTGTCCCTTCCACCGCTTCCGTGATGATGGTCGACTTCTCGACCCCGGAATAGCGAGCTTTGGTGTCCAGGACGACCCGGTGAGCAAGGACGGGGAGGGCCAGCTCCTTGACGTCGTCGGGAATCACGCAGGAACGGCCTCGGAGCATGGCCAGTGCCTGGCTTGTGCGGTACAAAACCAGTGCGGCTCGTGGACTTGCGCCAAGCTGGAGACGTGGATCTTTCCGAGTCTTGCGGACAATATCCATCATGTAGCTGACAATACTGTCTTCCACGTCGGTTGCCCGTACGCGTGCCTGCAGCGCGGTGATTTCTTCTGTCTCCACCAATGGTGTCACATCCTCCAGAGGGTGGTGGTCCTTTTGCTCCTTCACAATTGCCATTTCCTGATCCTTGTCTGGGTACCCCATGGCGAGCTGGATTGCAAAGCGGTCGAGTTGTGCTTCCGGCAGCGGATAGGTACCGTGGTGCTCAATAGGGTTCTGTGTTGCCACGACAACAAAAGGATTTGCCAGAGTGTGGGTCTGGCCTTCCGTCGTGACTTGTCGCTCGTTCATGGCTTCAAGCAGGGCCGACTGTGTACGCGGTGACGCGCGGTTGATTTCATCCGCAAGCAGCACATTGCAGAAGATCGGACCCGGCCGAAAATCGAATTGGCCGGTGTTCGGGGAATACACCATACCTCCCACAATGTCAGTGGGCAGTAGATCCGGCGTGAACTGAATGCGATGGAAGATACCGTGAATCGTGCGCGCGAGTGCTTTTGCCAACGTTGTTTTGCCCACTCCCGGAACATCTTCAATAAGCACATGACTGTCGCTGAACAGCGCGACCAGAAGCAGATCGACCACTTCTTGCTTGCCGCGAATCACGTGTCGCAGGTTTCCGGCTATCTTGGTGATAACGTCCATGGTCAACCTTTCTGTTCCCACAGAGTCCGATAGAGTTCGTCAAGCCTCTTTACCATAGCGCGCCAATCAAAACGCTCCCGCACAAGGGCCTGTCCCTGTTTCCCGAGCTGTGCAATCAGTTCGGGGTTACGCAAAAGCGTGCGCAATGCATTTTCTACGGCGCCGGCATCCTTCGGTGGGCACAGAAAGCCGGTCTCGCCATCGTGAATTACTTCCGGTGTTCCATCAAGCGCAAAGCCGACGGCGGGCACTCGTCCTGCCAGTGCTTGGACGACCGTACGTGGCAAGCCCTCACGCAGCGAGAGATGTGCCAATATATCCATAAGTGCCACATACCGAGGAATCTCCCGTGGCGGAACCAGACCCGCGAACACGACATTCTTTTCAAGCCCCAGCCGCCGTACTTCCGCTTCGAGCTGCGGCCTCAGGAGTCCGTCTCCGACCAATAGGAATCGCACCTCCGGAAATTCCTCGACAATGCCGAGTGCCGCCTGCAACAGGTGGTCATGCCCCTTGAACTCGAAAAGGCGGGCAATCTTGCCAATCACGGGCACCCCTTCCGGAATTCCCAACTGTGCACGCAACGCCGGATCGGGCCGCGCCTCCGTAAACGCTTGCATGTCCATGCCGCTGTACACGACGGAATACTTGTCGCGTGGGGCAATCTTTGCCGTCACGCACTGATCGATCATCGCCTGGGCGACAGCAAACATATGGTCACATCTGCGTGCCGCGAACCGTTCGGCGAGGATATAGACTTTATTGCGCCACCACTTTTCGTAGGGATGAAAAGCCTGCCCGTGCACGGTGTGAACAATCAGCGGACACTTGGCCGACCGGGCAGCCATGCGCCCAAGTATGCCGGCTTTTGACGAATGCGTGTGAACAATATCGAACGCTTGCGCCTTGAAATAAGCCTTGAGTGCCCGATAGGCGTGCAGGTCCGAGCCGGGTTTGAGCTGGCGAACAAGATCGGGGAATTCATGGTAAGGCTCCGGTTCTCCGGCCTGGACATGCAAGAGATTGCCTTCGGGACCTTGCGTAGGCCCCCCTGCCAGCACCACATGATGCCCGAGCTCCCGCAGCCCTTTTACGCTGAGCAATGTGTTTTCCTGTGCTCCCCCGATTATCATGCGAGTGATCAAGTGGCAAATCTTGAATGTTTGCGGAGGTGCCATCGCTGCCCTCAGAAGGATTTCAGTCTTGTGTCCCAAACAACAAAGCCGCTGTACACCGGTGTCGGCGCCAGCGGCTTTGTCGGTTCTGGTTTCAAGCTGTGCGCGTTCAGCTTTTCGACTGTCTCTCGAACAGATCACGGATCTTGTTGCCGACGATCTCCACCGGATGTTCGCCCAGGGCTTTGCGTTTGGCCAGCAAGTTCGGGCATCCATTCTTGCTTTCTTCCATCCACTTTTTGGCAAAGCTGCCGTCTTCAATGGCCTTCAGGGCTTCCTTCATGCGTTCCTTCACTTCCGGCCCGACGATCTTCGGCCCAGTCGTGTATTCGCCCCATTCAGCCGTGTTGGAAATGACGGCGTTCATGCGCTGGATACCGCCTTCATAAATCAGATCCACGATCAGTTTCAGTTCGTGAACACACTCGAAGTATGCCATCTCCGGCGGATAGCCGGCCTCAACCAAGGTTTCGAAACCCGCTTTCATGAGATCCACTGTGCCACCGCACAGCACGGTCTGTTCGCCAAACAGGTCTTCGTACGTTTCCTGCTCGAACGTGCATTCCAGGCATCCCGCGCGTGTGAACCCCATGGCCTTTGCCATGGCCAGCGCAATGTCGCGCGCCTGCCCCGTTGCATCCTGTTTGACGGCCACGAGTCCCGGTACTCCGAATCCCTCGAGGTAGGCCTTGCGTTCTTCGGTGGCCGGACTTTTAGGAGCCACCATGATAACGTCGATATTATCAGGGGGAACGATCTGCTCGTACACGATGTTGAAGCCATGTGAGCACGACAGTGCCGCCCCGTCCTTCATGTTGTCTTTGATATCGTTGTCGTATGCAACTGCGTGAAATTCGTCGGGAAGGAGAATGTGAATGACGTCTCCCTTGGCCGCGGCTTCCGCGATCGGCATCACGTCAAACCCGTCCGCCACTGCCTGGTCATACGATGCGTCTTTAATGGATCCGATAATGACATTGACACCGGAATCCCGCATACACAGAGCCTGGGCAGACCCTTGGCTGCCGTAACCGATCACCGCCACTGTTTGTCCATCCAAAACACTGAGATTCGCATCTTTGTCATGAAGAATGTTCATTGCTTATTCGTCTCCTTGTCTCTGCAATTTCAAAACAACGCCGTAACGGCTTCCGAAATAACGCAAAAAGAAAGAATTTAATGTAGGCGCAGTTCACGGAGTTACAAATACAGAGCGGTTCAGGCCTGTGTTTCAGCGCTCATCGTTTTCCGCCATGTTACGGTTGTTGCCTGTCACACTGTTCCAGGCATTTCCGGCCGAGTTCCGCAGCGTGCGGAGCCAGCGTCGCGCCCAAGCAAATTCGATGGCGAGAATCCCGATGCCCATGGGGATTACGATAAACGCCGGTCCCGGCAGAAAAAGCAACGCTATCCCCACAAGAACCACTGTGGAGCCAACAACCGCGACAACAATGCGGCGGGCAACTTTGTAGGTGATTTTGACTGTCTCTTCAAGCATGATATGACCCAGCAGCGACAGGCTCCGCTCTCTTCGAGCGTCTGGCAGAAAAGGTTTGACGTATCAATTTAACCTATTGCAGCGGCCGCCGGTTTTCAATTGATCGGCAACTTTCCGCGCGAAAAGCTATTATCGGACGGACGTGGAAGAGATCGCAAAAGGATTGTGCGGTGTATGGCTGAACATCTGAGGCAGACGAATTCAGCATGTCAGGGATCCCTCGTGGATGCCGAACAGATACTCGAAACCATGGCGGAAGGCGTGATTGTTCTCGACACAAAGGGATATATCCGCCAGTGGAACCGTGCCATGACGGAATTGACCGGCTACAATGCCCGGGAGGCTGTCGGACAGCATGTGTCATGGCTGGAAGTCCCCGGCTGTACAACCAGTGAGCGTATTGCCGGACTATTGAGCAAAACCGAAGACGGAGCGCGTCCCGACCCGGAACATTCGTGCTTGTGGGGGTGCCAATGCGAACTCAAAGGCAAGGACGAGAGCCGCATCCCAGTGCTTCTCAACGCCCGTGTGCTCTATGATCGAGGCGGAGGGGCGGTCGGCCTGCTCAACACAGTAACCGACTTTCGCCCCGTCCACCGGCTTCAGCAGGAGGTGGCGCACCTTCGGGGCCTCGATAATCCACCGGAGTCGTACCAGGGGCTCATCGGCCAGGACCCGAAGATGCTGGAGGTCTATCGCCTCATCGATCTGGCTGCCGCCAGTGACGCCACCGTGCTTATCCTCGGGGAAAGCGGGACAGGGAAAGAACTGGTTGCCGCCGCCGTCCACCATCTCAGCCATCGCCGGGATCAACCGTTTGTGAAAGTGAACTGCGGGGCCCTTACAGAAACCATCCTGGAAAGTGAACTCTTCGGCCATGTGAAGGGGGCCTTTACCGGTGCGTACCAAGATCGCGTGGGGCGTTTCGAGGCGGCCGACAACGGGACGGCATTCCTGGATGAAATCGGTGAGATCAGTCCCGCCGTCCAGATCAAACTGTTGCGGTTCCTGCAGGAAAATGAATTCGAACGCGTGGGCGACAGCCGCACACGCAAA
>JAIPIM010000187.1 GCA_021734725.1 Minisyncoccota bacterium
TAGAGCACTACTTTTTGGCGATCGGCTTGTCGCGCGGCGGACCGGGCAAAGTCAATGAAGGCATATCGTTTGTCACCCTGGTGCCGGTTGCGGAGCGTGACAAGCACCAGAGTCAGGTGATGCAGGACGTGCGACAGCAACTTGCACAACTGCCCGATGGACGCGCTTTTGTCATGGAACCGTCAATGGGTCCCGGCGGCGGCGCGCCCCTCCAGGTCGTTCTGCAGCATGCATCCATTGAAGACCTTGCGCAAGCACAGGAAAACGTTATGCAGTGGATGCGAAGTCAACCGGACTATGTGAGTGTGAACTCCGATCTCAAACTCAACAAACCGCAGGTGACGATTACCGTTGACCGCGATCAGGCGTCGGAGCAGGGGATCACGGTAGCTGACATCTCCAATACCCTGCGTTATATGCTGGGCGAACCCGATATTTCAACAATTGAACGCGACAGTGAACGCTATGACGTCATCACTGAAAGCACGGATAAAGGGAACATGGTTCCCGATATGCTGCGTCAACTTTATGTAAGAAACGCGGAAGGGGAGCTTGTGTCGCTGGGCAGTCTGGTTAACCTCGAGGAGGGTATAGGGCCGAGTGAAATTCACCATTTCAACCGCCGCCGGTCGGTGACAATTTCCGCCTCGCCGCCCCCCGGTGTCGCATTGGGCGACGCGCTGAATAAATTACAAATGTATCTTGACGAAACGCTGGGTGCCGGATTCACCCACACGGTCACGGGAATGGCCCAGACGTTTCGGGAATCCTTTTATTACCTGACCATCACCATCATTTTTTCCGTCATTTTCATTTATCTGGTACTGTCGGCGCAGTTTGAATCTTTCCTTTATCCGTTGACCATTCTCATATCGTTGCCGCTGGCAACCATTGGTGCTTTCGGAGCTCTCTGGGCGCTTGATATGACGTTCAACATACTCTCTTTCATCGGCCTGATCATGCTGTTGGGAATCGTCACCAAGAATGCCATTCTGCTGGTCGACTTCACCAACGTGCTGCGAGCTCGCGGACGCGCGCTGTTCGAGGCTGCGCAGGAAGCCGCCCGTGTGCGTTTTCGACCGGTTCTTATGACTGCCATTTCCACCATCCTCGGCATGCTTCCCATCGCCTTGGGATTCGGCGCCGGCGGTGAAGCCAGGGCCCCCCTCGGCGTGTGCGTTTCCGTCGGCATGATCAGTTCCACCGCCCTCACCCTCATCGTCATCCCTGTTGTTTACACCTTCTTCGACCAGATTCAGACAGGCATCCTCAAGTTCTTCGGGAAACGGTAAGCCCAACGGCGCGGAGGTACATTGTCGCAGCCCGGGGCGGAATGTGGTTCCGAGGCCCAACGGGTTGGTGTCAACGTAGCCCAGGGCAGAGCGAAGCGGCGGCCCTGGGATAACGGTCAAGAATACATTTCGGCCTGAAAGGTCGGTTCAATTGCTCCGACAGGGGCGCGGCTATAGGCACGTTTTATTTGACTGGTGCTGCTGGGAGTGGCTTGCCGTCCGCCATAGCGTCTTTCAGGCGTTGGGCTTGTTGCGGGTCGAACCACCAGTAGTTGCGGACAACCGTTTCCGGCATGAGCTGGGAGCAGTGGGTTTCCGGTTCACCGAATTTGTTCCACACCAGCGTGCGGTCGTACGTGAGGTGCCAGTGCGGCACGACGATCGTGCTTGCAGTCAGTATACGGTCGAGCACCTGTCCGTAGAACACAAGTTCCTCCCTCGTCTCGGCGGAGACCAGGTGCTCCAGCACTTCGTCTACCGCCGGATTTTTCAGGCCGTTTACATTGCGGCTGCCTTCAATGTCCGCTGCTTTGCTTCCGAAGTAATACAGTTGTTCATTGCCGACCGAGCGGCTGTGGGTGTAAACCATGACGATCATATCGAAGTCAAACGTGCGCGTGCGTTTCTGGAACTCGGCGGGCTGTGCTACGTCGGTAGTCATTTCCGCGCCCAGTTGACGCAGCCATTTCTGATAGGGTTCGGCAATGCGTTGCCAATGGCGATCCGAGAGGAGCAGTTCAAACGACAGTCGTTTACCGTCGCGGACACGGATTCCGTCGGGCCCCCGCCTCCAGCCCACGGAATCCAGCAGCAGGCTTGCCTGCTTCATGGTCAGTTCCGCAGGCTTTTCCTGCCCCGGTGCGGTCAACGGCTTGAACAGCGCCATCTTCGGCACTGCCGCCTCGCCGTATTTTTCCCGCAGTTCCGTCAGATACTGCAACATTCGGCCCTCCGGCGGACTCACATTGGTCATATCCGGGCTGTTTTCGAAGAAACAGCGAGTCCGTGTGTACTGATTGTAAAACAGATTTTTATTCATCCATGGGAAATTAAAGACCAAGGCCAGGGCATAGCGTGTTTTCAACGACTGAAAAATGGGATTACGCAGGTTGAAGGCAAAGCCTTGCATGCCGACGGGGCGCTTGTGGGGGATTTCCCGACGCATGATGTAATTTTTCTTCACAAAGGGCCCCCGGAAGTCGAGTGCCCAGTCTTTTGAGACCGTGACCAGCATCACATCGAATACGCCGCCTTTGAACGCTTCCTTTTCGGATGTGTCATCGAGAAAGACCTTGGCGGTTATGGTGTCGAAGTTGTAACAGCCGGCGCTTTTTGGGAGCTTCCTGCCCCACCAGCTGATATCCCGTTTCACGGTGATGTATTTACCGAATTCATGGTCCTCGACCACATAGGGTCCGGACCCGACGGCAATGGTGTCAAAATCTTTACCGAAGTCCGTGCCGTCAGCGCCGTAGACATGTTCCGGCAGGATCGGCATCTGCCCTGTGATCAGGGGCAGTTCCTGGTTGCGCTGGCGGAATGTAATCCGAACGGTGAGGTCGTCGATTTTAGTGGCCTTTTCGATGTCTCTGAAATACTGGCGGTACACGGGGCTGTATTCAGGATGATCCATAATCTCGACGGAGAAAACAAAGTCATCCGCGGTTACCGGTTCACCGTCCGAGAAGCGAGCTTCGGGCCGGATCTTGTAGACCAGTGACATGCGGTCATCGGCAATGTCGATGGATTCGACCAGGTGCCCGTATTCGGTGAACGGTTCGTTTTCCGCGTAGGAATGTGTCGTCGGCGTTTCAAACACAAGTCCAAGGAGGGGAGCGGCGAGGCCTTTCAGAGAGTGTGGATTGAGAGTCGTGAAATTACGTGTGCGCATGTTGAGGTGTCCACCCTTCGGCGCGTTGGGGTTTACGTAGGGCCACGGCTCGTCCGGCCCGAGTTTGACATCCTCGGAACCGTACAGACCGATTGCGTATTGCGGCTCGGCTACGATGTTTGCGACTGGCAGCCACGCGAAGATGGTGATGAGTAGGGTGAAAAAGCGCATGCGGTTTTCCTTTTAAGGGTTGAGAACGGCATTCGTTAACCGATCAGGATGACATCGACAACGCCTTAGATTACGTGCCCGACGAAGGAGGGTTAAGTGCACTGCTGAACAATACAACTCTTTGGGATGACAGTGACATTTTGTTATGCTCACACAACGTCAATTGCCCAGTTGCGGCATGAGGTAATAGAGGTTGCGGGGTTTGATATATTTCACGTCTTGCAAGAGGGCGCTGTCCAGTGTAATCGTGCGGTTTTCCGATGCGCCGAACAGGAACTGGCGCAAGGTATAACTTTTGCGATATTGCACCAGGTTTGCCTCCATAATGCCGGCCAATTCCCGCGCCTTGTTTATTGCGTCCTCGAAGTATCCCAGTTTATCGACCAGTCCGTAGTCCAGCGCGTCCCGGGCCAGCAGGATACGGCCGTCCGCGAAGACAGCGTTTTTCACGTCGTCGGCCGTCTCGTATGCCGGTCGGCCGTCGGCCACGACAGTGGCGAAGCGGTGGAACGTTGTGTCAATCAACTCCTGCATGTATCTGTCAATAAGTTGTTGTTCGCTTTCCGGCCGGGTTGTGCCACCGCTCAACATGTCCTTCAGGCGTCCTGATTTGTAGGGGGCGGGGTGTATGCCGATCTTGTCAAGCAGCGACTGGTATTCATAGCGTGGAATGATGACGCCGATGCTCCCGGTCAGGGTGATTTGATTGGCGACAATGAAATCTGCCGCGGACGCTATGTAGTATCCACCGCTGGCGCACACGGATCGCATGCATGCGACGACGGGTTTGCCGGCATCGCGGACGGCCTGCACGGCCTGATGAATTTCGTCACTGGCAGTGACCTCGCCACCGGGTGTATCCATGTCCAGCACCACCCCTACCACATGCGGATCGGAGGCGGCGCGCTTCAACTGGGCTCGCAGTACACCGGCCTCCGCACCGTCATAGGAGACGTTACTCAGTATTATTCCCTTGACGTCTATGACCGCGATTTTGTCCCGGACTCCCGGAGCTTCTCGAACTAACTCCTCGACGATCCGCGCGCCTCCGCGTGATGTCGTCCAGGTGTGTGCGTCTTGGAAGAACAAAGCGGCGCCGATGAGTATTCCGGCACCCAGCGCGATCAGTGCCACAACCGCAATGATCAAGCCGCGCAGGCATCCTCGGTTGCTGCTGTTCTTTTGAGTTGATGCGCGTGCGTTGGCTGACGGCAACGGCGGCGGACTGTCCGACGATGTTTGCGAAACTGTATTCTGGTTTTCCATAATGAGTTCCTTGTGCTCGGCGGAGGACGACGGCGACGATTACGGATTACAATTTAAGGTTGACTTCTCGTCCACCGTAGTGGTCGCCGTTCGCGTCACCTCTCTCCCGCGTTTTTATACTTGAGGCTCTTGCAAAACCCCACGCGAGCCACGCTGGGAGCGCATGGCAGGCTGGAAGCCTACACTACTCTGTTATTTCCCGTATTGACACTGCGTCCCTCTCAAGGTTCGAAGGGATCCCCATGGCCCATGTTTTTTCGCCGACCCGCACACAGTTTTTGAGCGAGCTGTAGACATACGCTTTTGCTTTAGCAACCGCCTCAACGACTTTATCGCCGCGCGCCAGGCAGGCCGCCAGCGCCGCGCTCAGGGAACATCCTGTACCGTGCGTGGACGCCGCGTCCGCCCGCGGCGTGGAAAGCTGCCAGCATTGCCGGCCGTCGCTCATGACGTCTATCACTTCCTCTGTTTGCCGATGACCGCCCTTAACTAAGGCCGCCACGCCAAAACGTTGTGCCAGTTCCAAAGCGGCTTTGTCCAAATCGGCAAGATCCTCCAGGGTGCGCCCAAGAATGATTTCGGCTTCTGCTATGTTCGGGGTGATTACAGTTGCGCGCGGCAGGAGTTCAGCGCACAGTGCGCGTACGGCTGTATCCCGCAACAATACAGCTCCGCTGGTGGCCACCATCACCGGGTCCATGACGAGTGGACAGCCGCCGAGCATCTTTGTTGCGTTTGCCACGGCTTGTACGATGGAGGTATCGAAAAGCATCCCGGTTTTGGCCGCGCCGATAGTAAAGGCTTCAGTCACCGCCGCAATTTGTGCCGTGACGGTTTCACTCGGTACCCCATGTACATCCCTCACGCCGTTTGGATTTTGCGCCGTGATTGCCGTGATTGCCGTTGTGCCGAATACGTTGAAAAAGGCAAACGCACGCAGGTCGGCCTGTATTCCGGCGCCGCCCCCACTATCGCTGCCGGCAATGCTCAGGGCAACGGGTTGACCTGGTGTAGCGGCAGCCTGTTCTGTGTGTGGTTGTTTGAGAGAACGTTGCATCATCATACTGCGTTTAATATCATGTCTTTTCACCCCCCCTGACAGAGCTCGCGACAAAGATTGAGCTTAGGTGCGAGACAAAGCGGGCACTTTCTGTAAATCTACACTTTTTAGAGCAAACTCACTATTGCCTGTGGGGTTTTTCCCTGCTGAGGCCGTCCACTTTCCATTCCATGTCCTGTGATTCCACGGTCAGCTCAAACGAGCCGTCTTGGTGTACCCAGGTGTCGTATGTGCCAGGGCGATCCAGCGTTGTTTCCAAGACGGGCACATCCTCAGTTTTCCGGTCAACCAGCCTCAACGTGCATTGTCCCTTGCCGGTCAGTGTCGTTTTCATTTTCCACCGTGGTGCGGCGGGTGAAAAGACCATTTCCTCTGATCCGGAACTGCCTGTCCAAGTGGCGAACTTCGTTAACGGTGTGTCAGGGTGACGCATTTCCTGAAGAAGTTCCCATTCCTGGATCTTGGACAGGTATTGATGAACCGCCACCTTCCAGCGTCCTCCTTCACCTTGGATCTTCAGGTAATAGCGGCCGCTGCCCTCCATATGTTCATAGACATACAGCGGGATCCTCAACATCCGGCTGGCGGCTTTTTGGTTGCCGTTTTCGTCGAACACCGTGACTTGAACACCGTCAGCGGACAAATTTGTCAGGCGAATTCGCCACCGATCTGTATTTACATGAAACACGGACGTGTAGCGTGTTCCGCGGCCTTCCCACTCTCCAGTTTCCAGCCATCGTGGTTGCTGGGCATGTGCGATACCCGTACCGACGAGCAAAGACCACGTTGCCAAACCAGCGATCACAAGTCCATGTTTCATCATCCGTCTGCTCCTGATTTATAGGTGTTTTGGTTGACGAGAGCGGGCGACAAGAGCGATGGACGACTTGTCCGCGTGGTTCCGCCACAAGCGCTGTAGGCGGGTGGGGACGAATTCTGCTCGTTATCCGCTATCGTCGCCCGCTATCGTCAACCGGCTTCTCTTTTCATACGTTCTGCATAAACTTTTGACAGAACCGATAGGTCCAGTTAGTGTAGCACCGCAAACCGTGCGAACCAATACCAGGCATCGTCAAGACTCAGCGCGAGTTAATGCCCAGGCGCTGGATGCGATAGTTCAGGCGTCCACGCTTAATCTGCAGGAGCCGTGCGGCCTCGCTATGATTCCGGTTGGCTCGTCGCAGCGCGTTTTGCACGAGATTGCGTTCAAACGTTCGCATGGCTTCGTCATAGTTTGCGGGTGCATACGGGTGCTTCGCGTCCACGCTTAATCCGCGTATGCGACCGTCCAGATCACAGGTGTCGATCAACTCGTTTTCGCAGACGATGACGGCGCGCTCGATGGCGTTGCGCAATTGTCTCACGTTGCCCGGCCATTCGGCGCTTTCCAACAGCGTCAGGGCGCCGGGCGTGATGCCGTGCGTATGTTTTCCAAAGGCTTTAGCTGCCTGACGGATAAAAAGATCGGTAAGCAGGGGAATGTCTTCGCGACGTTTGTGGAGAGGGGGAACGTGGATATTGAACACGTTCAGACGGTAGTACAGATCTTCGCGAAATACGCCTTCACGAACCATTTGTTCCAAGTCGCGGTTGGCGGCCGCGACAAAACGGCAGTTGACCGCGTAGTCTTCGTTACCGCCTACCGCGCGCGCGGTCCGTTGCTCGAGGACGCGCAGGAGCATGACCTGAAAGCTTGGCGGGATGGTGGAGATCTCGTCGAGCAGGAGAGTGCCTCCGGCCGCCTCCCGGATGAGGCCTTGGCGTGCTTTGTCGGCACCCGTAAACGCTCCTTTTTCGTGCCCAAACAGTTCGCTGGCGATGAGGTGTTCGGAAAACGAGCCGCAATTGAGAGGGACAAAGGGACCGCTTTCCCGGTCGGAGAGAGCATGGATAGCGCGGGCGACCAATTCTTTGCCGGTCCCCGATTCGCCGGTAACGAGAACGGTTGCTGACGTTGGCGCAACTTTATGAACCAGTTCCATGGCCGTCATCATTGCTCGTGAGCGACCACAGACCACGTCGGGAAAGTCTTTGCGGACCAAGTCTTGTTTCAGGCGCTCATTTTCCTGCACGACCGTGCGCCATTCAACGGCACGCGAAAGCGCCAGCACCAGTTCCTGGACATAGCGTTCCACGGCTTCCGGGACCCGCGGGGAATCCGGTTCGAGAACGTAGTCGAACGCCCCGCGCTTGACCAGATCCACAATAACCTTGGGGGAGGCCTCGTGGGTAGAGATCAGGACAGGGACCCCTGGCAGTACGGTTTGTACCTCACGCAGCATGTCCCATGCATTGAGGTCGTCACCCGATTCGGTCGCGCGCCCAATGCAGAC
>JAIPIM010000188.1 GCA_021734725.1 Minisyncoccota bacterium
TGGGATTATGGGGGAACTCCATGGTCGGCTCGCCGTCCTCCGAATCGGCATACTTGACCGCGGCCAGGTTTTCACGTTCCAGCCGTTCCATCAGCGCGTCATCCCGCGGGACAAACCTCCCCTCGCCGTGGCGCACGGGCATCGGAATAAGCTCGATATCGCGGGTGAAGACACATGGGCTGTCGGCATTGACACGGAGCATGACCCAGCTGTCGCGGAACACGCCCTGCTTGTTCTTGGCAATCGCGGTCTGCTGTGTGAAATACTGTCCGTCGCAGGCGGGCACGAGCCCTAGGCGGGTGATGGTCTGGAAGCCGTTACAGATACCCAGCACAAGCTTGCCGTCGGCCACGAACTGCTCCAGTTGCTCCCGCAACTGACAGCGCACTCGATTGGCGAACACCGTTCCCGCACCGATATGGTCGCCAAACGAGAACCCGCCGATGAACGTCAGAATATGAAAGTCATCAAGCGAACGTTCGCCGCTGATGATATCGTTGAGGTGCACCTGCTCGGGCGCTGCGCCCGCTGTACGAAAGGCGCAGGCGGTTTCTTTCTCGCAGTTCAGCCCGAACCCGGTGATGATCAGCGCGTTGACAGTTGATAGGTCGGTACTCATCAGATGGCATCCAGGGTTTTCGTGTAACTTGCTGTCAATTCATCGACGGTCAGCGTTGCCAAGATCGTTTCCGCTCCGAGGCGAAGCGTCAACCTGGGGTCGAGGGTCACCTGTCCGACACAGGCATAGGGGATCCCTTCGAGCATTGCTTCGAACTCTTCACGGCTGTGCGGCCCGATGGTGGCAATGAACCGGCTGTTGGACTCGGAGAACAGCGTTTCCGCGGCAGTCTGCGGGCCGTTCTTCGGCACCTTTTCCAGGTCGATATCGAGCCCGAGATGTCCGCCGATCGCGACCTTGGCGAACCCGACAGCAAGCCCGCCGACGGCCGGCGTATGCAGCGAATGACAGAGTTCGGCGTCGGTTGACGCGGCGACTTTTTCGTAGATCTCGAGTGCGGCCTTCGGATCTACCCGAGGCACACTGTTACCGACGGCACCGAGCATGGCGTAATACTCGCTGCCGCCGAGTTCGCGCCTGGTCGTGCCCATGACATACACCAGATCACCGTCGCGCTTTGCGTCAAGCGTAATCGCTTTCCGGATGTCAGCCATGCGCGCAATAGTCGAGAACAGTACGGTTGGGGGTATCGAGATTTTACGGCCGCCGACCGTACTGTCGTTCTTCATGCTGTCCTTACCGGAGATGCAGGGGACACCGTATGCGGTGGTGTAGTCGTACAACGCCTGGTTTGCGCGCACCAGCTGTGCGGCCTTGTGCTCGCCGTCGGGGTTCTTCGGTCCGGCCACCGGATCGGGCCAGCAGAAGTTATCGAGCCCGGCGATATGTCCGAGCCGTCCGCCGACAGCGACGGTACGGCGTACGGCCATGTCAATGATCGATCCCATCATATGGTAGGTATCGACGTCCGAGTAGCGGGGTGCCACGCCCGCGGTGAGTATGACCCCTTCCCGGCTGAGCTGGTCGATCATGGATACCGTGGCGTCACTGACGACGTTGTTATTGGCGCCGACAAACGGCTTGATAACACTCAGTCCTTTAACCTCGTGATCGTACTGGCGTGCCATATACTCGTTCGAACAGATATTGAGACGTCCCATCATACGCACCAGTGTATCGCTCAGATCCGGAGCGTCGACATTGTCCGGTTCGGCGTGTCGCGGCGGTTCCCACTTAGCCGGAATCGTCATCTGCGGAAGACCGTCGTGCAAGAACTGTTCGTCCAGCGATGCCACGAGTTCGCCTTTGTATTTCACTTCGAATCGTCCGGAGTCCGTGAATGTTCCCAGAACGGTTGCTTCGACGCCGCGCTTACGCGCCAAATCCATGAATGCATCCAGGCGTTCGGGGGGAACTGCCAGGCTCATGCGTTCCTGCGCCTCGGACAGGAGGATTTCCCACGGCTGCAGTCCGGCATACTTCAGGGGGGCGTCCGCCAGTTCTATGTCGCAACCGCCGGACACCTCCGACATTTCACCGATGCTCGACGACAGGCCGCCGGCACCGTTGTCGGTGATAAAGCGGTAGAGCAGTGCGTCGCGCGCCTCCATCAGGAAATCGGTCAGAATCTTCTGTGTAATCGGGTCTCCGATCTGAACGGCCTGCGTGGGCGATTCGGTATGCAGTTCTTCACTCGAGAACGTTGCTCCGTGGATACCGTCTTTGCCAATGCGCCCGCCGATCATGACAGCGTAGTCGCCGGGTTCAATCGATTTTTCGTGAGCGGGCTGTCCGCCGAGGTCGTGCGGCAGTTTTCCCACGGTTCCGCAGTACACCAGCGGTTTACCCAGGTATCGCTCATCGAAGTATTCCCAGCCCAATGCATACGGAATACCGCTTTGGTTGCCGCCGTCGATGACGCCTTTATGCACCTGATCGCGAAGGCGCCGCGGGTGGAACAGTCCTTTCGGAACATCATCCTGGGCGGTGAACGGCGATGCAAAACAGTACCCCCAGACATTGAGCAGCAGTTCCGCCCCGAGCCCGGTGCCGAGCGGGTCGCGGTTCACGCCGACAATACCGGTCATGGCGCCGCCGTACGGATCCAGAGCAGTCGGACTGTTGTGGGTCTCAACCTTGTAGACCAGATTTACGTCATCATTGAACCGGATGACACCGGCGTTGTCGTGGAACACCGACACCAGCCAGTCCACGGTCGCGGCAATCTCATCGGTACTCCGCTTGATGAAGGTCTTGAAACACGAATCGATGATCTGTGTCCGGCCCGTCTCATCGGTATACGCGATGCGTGCGTTGAAAATTTTATGCTTACAGTGTTCGGACCAGGTTTGCGCCAGGCATTCCAGTTCCACGTCGGTAGGATTGGCGGGGAGCCCACGCTGCCGGCGTTCGGCACTGCATGTCCGGAAGTATTGCTGGATCGCTTTCATTTCATCCAGCGTCAGTGCCAGCACACCTTGACGGCTGATTTGCATCAACGCATCGTCCGACACATCCAGATCTACGGTCTTGACCTCTGGCGCTGACTGCTCCTCGACCGCCGGCTGGTTGACCGGCGCGTGGTCGGTTTCCCACTCCGCGCGCGACATGACTGTACAGGTCTGAATCAGTTCATTGGCCAAGAGCTCGAACGCCAGTTTTTCAACCGCTTTCCGCGTGAGCCGTCTGCCGGAGATAAAATACTCGACCGACGCGTAGACCGTCTCGTCGCTTTCCAGGGGACGCTGCAAGATATCGGCGATGGCCGCGCGAGCGCTTCGAGCCACATTGTCCGTCACCCCAGGGCGGAACCCGACAATGACCACCCAATCAAACGGATGGGCCGGCACGGTTTCCCCCACCACTCCATGTTCAATCACACGATTCGCAAACGCAGCAACAGCACCCTCGGCATCCGCCCGGCTGCAGTCGACAAATAACGAGTACACATCGCGCGTACGAACGCTCTTCAGCGGAAGCTCAAGGAAAAGCTTACCCTGGGCAAGAACTCCTTCCCCGCGGGGATCCGGGGCATCCGGCTTCGGGCTGACTTCAAGACGATAGTACATGTCTGGTCTTAACCTCGGAAACTAAGAAAATTTGAAAACTTGCACTATATCACACCCCGACGAGAAACAAAATAAGAGACACAAAAATTGGCCGTTGGGTTGCCGGACTGAATGTTGCTCAATTGTGCTCGTTTGTTTCAGTACGACTGTGAGTCGCGCCCGATGGTGGCGTCTGCCAACTCAGCCAAGCCGCATTCGTAATCAGCCCGTGTTTTCACAAGCCCGATATGAAGTATAGTAAAACAGTTTCGAGGCAAATCATTACATTATTTCTTTCGGATTCACAATTCAGACTATGCTGACCAGTCCGAGCAATTCAGGCAACGCATTTCGGGCAGCCCTTCGCCTGGGAACGATCTACATAGTGATGGCACTGTCCGTCATGCCCCTGCACGCGCAGACAGACGAAGCAACTGGTAGCGGTGCGGAAGCGGACGCATCCCCAGGCGCGGAAAGCTCGGAAGCTGCCGCGGGCCCGTCAGGATTTGAACGTTTTGCGGCACGTCAGAAAGGGTTACGCGCCTTGGCGGACGGTATTTACGATAGCGCCGCCCGCTTTTTCCAGGAATACCGTACAGCCGTCGGCACGCGTGAGCCGGATTTGACGGACGCCACAATGCTGCTCGTTGAAACACAACTGCGGGCAGGACGGCCGGCGGACGCCCAGAAAGCGTTGAATATCTATAGCCGTCTCAGCGCAGGAGTGGACGATCCTTATTATCGCGAAGGAATTCTATACTGGCGCAGTGCGGTACATCTGGCACTGGATCAGCCCGAAGCAGCAGCGGAAATCGCACAGCGTGTGGTCGAAAGTGCAGAGACCCCGCATTGGAAGGCCAAGGCTTTGCTGGTCCTCGGCGATGCACACGCAACTCTGGCTCACTGGGAGGCTGCTCAAGAGGCGTTCTCGCGCTTCCTGGATAACTACCCTCAGGATCCCGATGTGCTGCATGCGCGAATGGCCCTGCTTGAAGGATTTATTGCAAACCGGGAATATGAGCGCGCACAGGCGATCCTGGACGACATCGCGGAACAACACGGCGAAACCATAGATACCCGTGTCACTCTCTACCGCGTTACCCTGTATGCACTCACCGGCAACGTGAGTGAGTCCGTTAGACTGTATCGAACCATCGAGTCCCAACGTCCTGAAAAACCCGACCCCGATTGGTGGCTGACGGCCTCAACCTTACTAAATAAATTAGTGGAGAAGGAACAATACAACGACGCGTTAGACATCGTTTCCCAAGCCTTGGTATTGGCACCGACGGCGCCAGACCGCAAACAACTTCGGTTACAGCAGGCGGATATGCTGCTCAAGCTCGATCGGTTTGAACCGGCCATCCAGGCATTGGAACAGTTCAAAAACGATTATCCGGACGCCTCCGAAGTTATTCCCGTCGAATTCAGGCTGGCTCAACTTCTGCGCGAAGAGAAGAAGCTTACAGCGGCAGCCAATTACTTCGGTAATGTCGCGGAGGCTGAACGGGCATCCCCGTCCATGCGTTATCAGGCCGCGCTTAGACGTGCCTGGTGTTTCATGGATGCGGAACACTATGACGATGCCACGCAGGCATTTTCAAAAGCGGCTAAACTGGGAACGTCTAACGAGGAGGTCGCCACAGCGTATTTTCTGGCTGCGGAAGCGGCGTATCGTGTCGGCAATTATACAAATGCCGCCATGTTGTACCAAACCGTTGCGGACGAGTATTCAGGGACGTCATACGCGGAGAAAGCGCGTTTTCGGCAGGCTGAATCACGGGCTCAGGCAAATCTCTATTCCGATGCCGCACTGGTCTTCAAACAGTTTCTGGAAGAGTATCCCGAGAGCGACGAGCGAGACGAAGCATTGCTGCAGCGCGGGATTGCTCTCAAGAACAGCGGCAGCTTTGAAGACGCCGTGGATCTGCTCAGTACGTTTGCCACCGAGTATCCGGACAATCCAAAGGTACCGCGCGCACTTATGGAAGCATTTGCCGCTGCTAAAGCAACCGGAAATGTTGAAACAACACTGACGTTCCTGACCCGATTGATCGACAATTACCCGGAGTCCGATCTCATCCCGTATGCTCTCTATCAACGTATTCATGTCCACTTCCTTCACGGTCATTTTGCGGCGGCACTGACCGACAGTGACCGGTTCCTGAAGGACTACGCCCGCCTGCCAACGGCGGCTGACGTCATGCTTTGGCTCGGTGATTACTATGCCAACGTAGGAAACCATGTGACGGCTGAACAGAACTACATGAAAGTTGTCTCATCCCACCCAGATCTGCCGCAGGCACAGACAGCACTGTTTGAGGCAGCAATGAGCGCATATAGCCGCGAAGACTACAGCCGCGTCGAGTTACTACTCACTCAGCTCACCAAGCAGTATAGCGAAAACGCCGTTACTAATGTGCACGCTCGCGCAGAAATGCTTTATGGCGACACCCTCTCTCAGCAAAGCCAATACCGGTCGGCTCTGGAACACTTCCAAAAGGCAGAGGAACTGGCAAAGGAAGGACGCCTGTTCGACGCAGCAAAAGGACGCGCCGGTGACATGTTGTACTCGCTCGCCGCAACGGACGGTCAAACCGAGGAGGAGCGAGTAAAACTGCTAAAACAGGCAGAAGAGACATTCGCGGAATTGGTTTCCGGCGATGACGTGGCTGCGGACCTGCGGGAAATCGCACAGTACCGTCTGGCCAAGACCTTGGAAAAGCAGGGCAATATCGATGCAGCGACCGATGCCTACCTGTCAATCGTTTACGAGTATGATATAGATTTGGGTAATGGCAAGGTCCGTGACTGGTATTATTTCGCGCGCAGCGGGTACGACGCCGCACGCCTGCTCGTTATGGCCGAGGACTATGAAGATGCGGCTCGCGTCTACGAACGACTCGCTGAAGCAGGGATCCCCACCGCGAAAGACGCCCTGGAAAAAGCACGCCAAATCCGCCAACGTACGTCGAAATAGGGTGAACGTCGTAATCCGCGATGGCGAGCCCAGTGACTGGCTACTCCCCCTCTCCTGGAAGGTTACATGTTTCCGGCGCCAAGATACCGCCGCTGACCAGTGTGCGGATTGCATCTTCGACGCTTAGATTCGAATCATGCATGCGCTCGGGAGTCACAAACTCGAGATACCCTGATGTCGGATTCGGTGTTGTGGGCACAAAAACTTTATAGTAGATCTTGCCGTCGCGCCCCTGTATGGCCCCAGTCACAAACCCTATGACAAACAAACCCGTGACCGGAAATTCCACAAATACAACGCGCTTAAACGCCTCCCGTTGAGAGAACGACAGCGTATCGACGACCTGCTTGGCAGCCAGGTAAATGGGACGGACCAATGGCAGACGAACCACCAAGTTCTCGCCAATTTGCAGTAGATGCCGCCCAATGAAATGTTTCGCCACGGCACCCGTCAGATAAAGCAACAGTAAGAGAAGAAGGAACGAGACAACCGCAACAACGGTGTCCGAAAGCTCCACCGGAAGCATGCGGACCAGTGGCGCGAGTAACCCTGAGGTGAAGTGAAAAATGAACGATAGCACAAACACGGTAACCGCCACGGGTACCAAGGTCAGCGCACCCGTGATAATGCGGTTGCGAATGCTATGCCAAGCGTGCTTCAGCGATGTTTGATTAACGGACTCTCCAAGGGGCATAAGTACAATCCTTTGTGGTGCTTTTCCGCAACGCGAGATTCAGACTTTACGGTACTCCGCGAAAATCAGGATAAATGGGGGAGGCGTGTCTACGCGGCAGCCGTATGAGCAAGTGTCCATAAAACGGCCATCAAACACTGCTCCACGTTTTGCGCCACGGGTATCATGCCAGGATTCGACAGGTCTGCGTCAAAGGCCTATTTTCTCGTTAATTGCCCAGTCTTGTGACGGCGGCGCGAGAACATCAGAGCCGCAGACAAACCGATAATGAACCCGATCAGAGCCGTTATGAAAAGCAAGAGCGCGCGCGGCATGCTCACAGTCACCCAAAGCACTTGCGTCTGCACCTGCTCGGTATTCTGAAACACGACAATCACGCAGAGCAAGGCCAGTAGCAAAACCAATAACAACCTGAATCCGTGAAATTTGATTTTGCCGGCGGCTACCGTTGCCGGCGGGCTGCTTCGTAACGGCTCGGCCCGCGAGTTTTACCCGGTTTTCACCGCCGGATGGCCGTCGGCAGCGGGTAGCATCGCCTCCGGTGCCCGTTAAAAGCGTTTTTGGGGCGTGAACCTTCCTGCCTCACCCGGAAGCATGCGATAAGTTTGGTTGTTATAAGTTCAATGTCAACATCTTGCGTACATTTCAAAAAATGCCCGATACCACGGGCAGCTGCGTCCGAACTTAAGGAAGACGCGGTTCGCATGGGTAACAACCTTACAGGCTACATGAATGAGGTCTTGCATGACCGAGCGCAG
>JAIPIM010000189.1 GCA_021734725.1 Minisyncoccota bacterium
GGTTGCGGATCCTTTCCGCCCACAGCCGAGGCTTCCGCTGGAAGCACGGCGCTTGCCCCGGAGGACCTGCAAGGGTATGCCGGGTTATGATGCGTCTGCAACGGACGTGTCGCTTACTTGATTGGATTATTCTACCCGAAACGAACGAACACGCAGTCGAACTGATGTGTGCCTGGAGACTCAGGCACGGTTAGGAAGTGGCATTCTGTTGTGCGCTCACCGGTGGCATAATAGTTGCGCCGTTATGCACGCGGGAATGCCCTGCATGAATCGAGGAGACGGCTTATGCTCATAAAAGACATCATAAAGAGACAGGGGAAAACAGTCAGCTTCGAATTCTTCCCGCCGAAATCGGAGGCAGGGTGGGAAGAACTGTTTCACAACATTTCCAGTTTTGTGCCCCTGCACCCTTCGTACGTCAGCGTAACATACGGGGCGGGTGGTTCAACACGTTCGCACACGCATGAACTTGTCCGCCGGCTCCAGAAGGAAACCGATCTGACCATCGTTGCTCATCTGACATGCGTGGGATCCAGTCGCGACGAAACCAAGAAAATCCTGGAGGCCTATGAAGAAAGTGGCGTAGGGAATATTCTGGCGTTACGTGGGGACCCACCGCAAGACGCCCCCGAGGAAATGCCGCCCGACGGCTTTGCTCATGCCGCGGACCTGGTGCATTTTATCAAAGAACATTTTCCCAGCATGGGGGTTGGTGTCGCGGGATTTCCCGAAGGGCACCCTGCCACACCGAACCGCCTGCAGGAAATTGACCACATGAAGGCCAAGGTGGATGCTGGCGCCGACTATATTGTGACGCAGCTTTTCTTCGATAATCGCGATTTTTACGATTACTGCGAACGCTGTGAGATTGCCGGGATTAACGTGCCGGTAATTGCGGGTGTCATGCCGATAACCTCTCGTAAGACAATGTACCGGATGGCGGAACTGGCGGGAGGGTCTCGAATTCCAGCCGGCCTACTGCGCAGCCTGGAGTGGGCGCAGGGAAAAGACTATGTCCGAAATGTAGGTATCCATTGGGCCACCGAGCAGGTTCGGGATCTGATCTACAACGATGTTGCCGGAATCCACTTGTACACGTTGAACAACTCGTATGCGTCGGTACAGATCTGCGAAGCCCTGGGATTGCGCAGTTATGAAGCGGTCCCCATGTGTTAACCTGAAAAATGCGCGGTTGCCTGAAATGCTCTTGCCGGTTAGATTAACGATCAGGGAATGATCAGGAAGGAACATTCTTGTGAAGCGTACGGCGTTATACGATATGCATCGTAAACTGGGCGCGCGCATGGCCCCTTTCGGTGGGTTTGACATGCCCATTCAGTACGAAGGGATCGTGGCGGAGCATGAAGCGACTCGGCGCCGGGCGGCCCTGTTCGATACGTGCCACATGGGCGAGTTTATTCTGGAGGGACCCGATGTGGTGCCTGATCTTGAGCATGTCTTGACGTGTTCCGTGGGGGACCTGGCGATAGGAAAATGTCGGTATGGCCTGATGTGCGACGAGAACGGCGGGGTTCTCGATGACTTGGTGCTCTACCGGCTGGGTAAGGCCAAGTATCTGATGGTGGTGAATGCCGGCACTCAGGAACGCGATTTCGAATGGGTGTGCACGCACGTCAGCAACGCCGATCGATTCCGCAATATTTCAGCGCACACGGGCAAAGTCGATTTGCAGGGGCCGGCTTCTCCCATGATTATGGAGGAGCTGATGGCGGACTCAATTGCTCGGATGACCTTCTACAGTTTTGTGCACAACCACTATCGGGACACTCAAGTGCTGGTGAGCCGCACGGGATATACCGGTGAAGTCGGGTTTGAAGTTTACGGTGAGCCGGACTTGGTGCTGCAGTTCTGGTGCGATGCCATGGAGTTGGGGGCGGTTCCCGCTGGCCTGGGAGCACGGGATACGTTGCGGCTGGAGATGGGCATGCCGTTGTATGGTCACGAACTGTCCGAAGATCGCAATGCCGGCGCCACGGGATTTCAGCGGCCCATTGCACGCGACAAAGACTTTATCGGCAGTCCGGCCGTGCTGGATGAGGCGACGGACACGGAACGCCTTGTCGGCATAAGACTTTCCGGTCGACGCAGTGCCCGCGAAAGTAATCGGATCCTTGATGAGTCCGGTAACGATATTGGCGTTGTCACGAGCGGCAGCTTTGCCCCTTCCGTGGGTGCGGCGGTTGCACTGGCGTATGTGCGTAAAGCCGTGTCATCGCCCGGGACCCCTGTGCGCGTGGATACCGGCCGCAGGCAGCTCGATGGTCAGATTGCCGAGCTTCCGTTCTACCGTCAGGGCACCGCACGCCAGCCGTTAGCGCGTTTTCTGGAGAGAAGAGAGTGATGCAGACGAGCGAAGGAAGAGCAACTTCCGCGGAAGCCATTCCGGAAGAGTCACCATCATTGTTTGGAAAGGAGTGTGACAGATGACACCGAACGATCGCAAGTACACTAAGACGCATGAATGGATCAAAATGGATGGCGAGGTTGCCGTGGTCGGCATCACGGATCACGCGCAGGAGAACCTGGGAGACGTGACCTTTGTCGAGCTTCCGGAAGTTGGCGCCAACGTTGACAAAGGCGATGAGTGTGCGGAGATCGAGTCCGTGAAGGCGGCCAGCGACATTTATGCTCCGGTGGCGGGTGAAGTGGCTGAAGTGAATGAAGCACTGGAAGATGCACCGGAATTGGTCAACGAATCACCCTACGAAAAGGGGTGGATTTTCAAGTTGAAGAGTATTGACTCGTCCGAGCTCGACGCCCTCCTGGATTCGGCCGGCTACGAATCGGTTGTGGAAGAGGAGGAAGAATGAGTTACATCGCGAACACGCCCGCCCAGCAGCAGGAGATGCTGGCCGCGTGCGGTGCGGCGTCGGTGGACGATCTGTTCAGGGATATCCCGGACGACTTGGCCCCTTCGTCGTTTGACCTGCCGCGGGCAAAATCCGAGCTTGAAGTTCGCGGGTATTTTCAGTCTGTTGCTTCGCGCAATTACTCGCATTTGACAAACTTTCTCGGCGGCGGTTTTTATGATCATTTCATCCCCGCGGCGGTCGATGCCATAGCGTCTCGCAGTGAGTTTGTCACTGCCTACACCCCGTACCAGCCCGAAGTATCGCAGGGGACCCTGCAGGCAATCTATGAATACCAGACTCAGATTTGCCGATTGACGGGAATGGATGCGGCCAATGCTTCTGTATACGACGGGGGCACGGCTCTTTACGAGGCCTGTCAAATGGCGTTGCACAGCGTCCGGAAGCGTAACAAAATCGTTATGGACAGCGGGGTAAACCCAGTCTATCGAAAGATGCTGTATTCCTATACCGCAAACTTGTCCATCGATTTTGATGAGGTGCCGGTCACGCACGGACAGAGTGACCGGGATAGGTTGTTCGAGCTGCTTGACGAGAATACGGCCGCGGTCATCTTGCAGAATCCCAACTTTTTTGGGGCGGTCGATGACCATTCGGATATCGTTGACTACTGTCACGAACGTGGCATACTCGTCATTCAGTCTGTCTACCCCATTGCCATGGCGTTGGTTAAGCCTCCGGGGGAGATGGGGGTTGACATTGTGACTGGCGAAGGGCAATCGCTGGGCATCCCCTTAAGTTTCGGCGGTCCATATCTCGGGTTTATGGCTACGACACGCAAGCTGGTGCGGAGATTGCCGGGGCGGTTGGCGGGGCGTACCACGGATGTCCATGGCAATGAATCTTTTGTGTTGACCTTGCAGGCGCGCGAGCAGCACATTCGTCGCGAGAAAGCAACCTCTAATATTTGCACCAATCAGGCTCTTTGTGCGCTGCGGGCCAACATTTACCTGAGTCTTCTCGGGAAGGAGGGGCTGAAAAAAGTGGCGCGATTATGTCATGCCAAGGCACACTATGCCAAAGAGCGTTTCAAGGCGATTCCCGGTGTGACGGTCAAGGAGTCGAGTTCAACATTTAACGAGTTCACCATCGAGCTGCCGGTCGATGCCGAAGACGTTGCCGGCACCATGGTGGAGCGCGGCATTGCGCCTGGATTGCCGCTTGGCCAATTTTACGAAGGCATGGGCAATTACCTCTTGGTGGCGGTTACCGAAAAACGAACGAAGTACGATATCGGGACATTTGCCGAAGCCTTGGAGGACGTTTTATGTCGCTGATCTTTGAAAAATCCGTACCGGGTCGAACGGGCGTATCACTGCCGGAATGCGATGTTCCGTCGGACGCTTATATACCCACAGAATTCAGTCGTCAGTCAGACCTGGACCTGTGCGAGCTGTCGGAATTGGACGTGGTCCGGCATTTCACGGCGCTGTCAGAGAAAAACTTTGGCGTGGACACCGGGTTTTATCCCCTCGGTTCCTGTACAATGAAGTACAACCCGAAGATTCTGGAGGAGGTCGCGGCGCTGCCGGGTTTTGCCGAGTTACACCCTTTTCTGCCGCAGTTGCGGCATGGTGGGATGCTGACGCAGGGGGCCCTTCTTGTGCTTTACGAGCTTGAACGGCTTTTGTGCGAGATTACGGGCATGGATGCGTTCACTTTACAGCCGCTGGCCGGCGCGCATGGCGAACTGACCGGCATGATGTTGATCGCGGCGTACCATAGGGATAAGGGGAATACCAAAAGCGTTGTTCTTATTCCGGACGAAGCGCACGGTACCAATCCGTCGAGCGCGGCGACGGCCGGTTACACCACCACGCCGGTTCCGACGGACCAGGAGACGGGAGTGCTTGACATGGCCGCTCTCGAATCAATGGTCGATGACCGGACCGCCGCGATTATGTTGACCAATCCCAGTACGTTAGGCATTTTCAATGGGCAGATCGGGAAGATTGCCGAGATTGCGCACCGCCACGATGCGCTGGTGTACTACGATGGCGCGAACCTGAACGCGGTTCTCGGTCGCTTTCGTCCGGGCGACGCCGGTGTCGACGTCATGCATGTGAACCTGCACAAGACATTCGGCACGCCGCACGGTTCAGGGGGGCCCGGCGCGGGACCGGTCGGCGTGTCCAGTCATCTCGATCCGTATCTGCCAGTGTCACGCGTGGTCAAGCGGAAAGACAGTACCTATACGTTGGACTATGACCGGTCCAAGTCCATCGGCTACATCGCGCCCTTCTACGGCAATTTTGCTGTCTGCCTCAAGGCCTATGCCTATATCCTCCTGCATGGCGCTGACGGTTTACGGGAAGTCAGCGGCAACGCCGTCCTTAACGCCAACTATCTCATGCATGCGCTGAAGACCGTGTACGAACTGCCGTTCGATCGCACCTGCATGCATGAATTTGTGTTGTCGGCCAGAGAAGAGGCGAAAGCCGGCGTCCGTGCCGTGGATATTGCCAAGGGGTTGATTGACGAAGGATTTCATCCGCCGACCATGTATTTCCCCTTGATTGTCAAGGAAGCGCTGATGATTGAGCCGACGGAAACGGAGAGCAAAGAGACGCTGGACTGTTTCATCGCCGCGATGAAGCGGATAGCCGCCAAAGTTAAGGACGCTCCTGACAGCCTTCACAACGCGCCGTGCACCACCCCTGTTGGACGCCCGGACGAAGTCAAGGCGGCGAAGGACATGGACTTGGCTTACCTTGCGAAGTAAGGCGGATCCTTGTCACGTCACAGTTTTACAAAGACGGATCCCAGAGCGGCCAATGCTCCGGATTGCGGCTCGGGAGAACCGCCAGATTGACCGACGACGAGGGGGCCAGGGCGACAGCTGGCAGCTGTCGCCTACTTCGAAAAGACGACTCGCTCCCCAAAGCGGGAGTTGCATGGATAGCGAAGGGACGAAGCCCCTGGAATCGATAACGCGACTTCACCTGACTCCGTGAGAACATTCATCCTTGTGTGTCGTCTGGGGTTATTATCCGCTTTACCCACGTTTGGTATTCGGCCAATCGTTGCCGATAGGCTGCATGATTTGCCGCATTCGGCTCGAATACTCTCTCGGCTTTAATGAAAGCATCGGTATCGGCCGTAATAAGTCCCGTTCCTATTCCTGCCAGCATCGCTGCTCCCAAAGCGGAACATTCGACCGTATTGTTGCGGATGAAAGGCACCCCGAAGATATCGGCCTTAAGCTGAAGCCATCTGTCGGACTTTGCGCCGCCGCCGGTAGCCACGAACATCGTGGGCAATCCGCCGACGGCCTCCAGGCAGTCCGAGGCGTCCGCCAGATAATACGTAACCGATTCCATGATTGATTTGAGGATGTCGCCGCGGGTTGTTGTACTTTTGAGGCCCACAATTCCTCCTGGCCCGTCACTGACATAGTTCGGGGGGCCGGTGGGTTCGAAGTAGGGGAGAGTGAAGAGCGTGGTCGGTTTCTCTGGCATCTCATCGCACAGCCGCTCGTATATATCGTCGACCTCCTGAGCCATTTCTTTTGCGAAGGTATCTCTGAACCACTTCACCAGCGACCCGCCCTGGTTGTAGATAAAGGTTACGTATTTCCCGGGCAGGACGTGATCTTCTATACACAATCCAGCGCGAAGCATGACATCCTGATTCGGAATGTCGTTGAATACCGGTGTAATACACTCAAATGTTCCGATCCCGTAGACGGCCTGGCCCGCTTGGGCTACCCCCGCACCCAGAGCGTTGCAGCACTGATCGTGTCCGCCGGCGACGAGTTTCACGTCATGTGCCAGTCCCAGCTTATCAGCGACATGGGGGCTGACGGTGCCCGTAATTTGTCCTGCCGGCACCACAGGCGGGAGTTTATCGGTCAGATCTTCGAGGGCACAGAGCTTCAGAAGTTCATGCGACCAGTCGCTGTTTTTGAGATCGAACAGGAGAGTGCGAGCAGCCAGTGGGGCGCAGATTACCGCATTCCCACCGAGCATGAAGGACACGAAATCGCCCCACGTGAGGAACCAGTCGGCCTCATTGTAGATCGCCGTGTTGTGATCTTTGATCCAGCGCAGTTTCGGCATGGAATAAGCCGGGCCTACAAGATTCGGATTGATCGCGTAAAAGTCGTGTTGCGAGATTTTGCCGAGCAGCTGGTCGGCGTATTCCTTGCCGCGAGTATCCATGCAGAGTATGGAATGGTCGAGGATTTTCCTGTCCGCGGTCACAGGCGTCATGGCTTCGCCCAGCGAGCTTGCACTGATGGATTGTATCGGGTCATCGTGGCAAGCAGTGGAGACTTCCCCCAGGGTTTCGCACACCAGATTCCAGACTGCCTTGCTGTCGAGTTCCGCCCAGCCGGGTTGTTTGTGCAGGACGGGATACTCGCGATAGGCGTTTGCAAGGAGTTTGCCGTCTGTCGAGTAGACGACGGTCTTACACCCGGTTGTTCCTATGTCCAATCCGCAAAGACTCATAGACTATTGACCCCAACACCAAGATATTTTCAATCGGTCGTTTTTTTATCGACCATCACTCACCGTCTTCTGAGGCGGCGATAAGATCCGCGCTGTTGCTTATCTTCAGCTCTTTTTCAATAAGATCACGGCAAGCATCGTAGACCATCTTACTGGCAGTGGATGCACTCTGCTTGATACCTTCTTCGTAGGCTTGGCGGACGGTGGTGGCAATGTTTATTTTGCAAATGCCCGCTTTGACGGCTTCGCGTATACATTCAGCGTCGATCCCTGACCCGCCGTGAAGCACCAGCGGCAGGTTGGTCGCGGCGGCAAGACGTTTCAGGTGCTCGATATCAAGGCGCGCGGTGACTTTTTTCTTGTCTCTGGCACCAACCGAAATGGCGCCGTGGATGTTTCCAAAAGCCACCGACAGCCAGTCGACACCGCTTTCCGCGGCAAACCGTCTGGCTTCGTCAATGTCCGTAAACCCCTTACGGCTGGCAAAGAGTTCCTCGTAATCCATCAATGGAGCCGATTCGTGACCGGCAATCGCGCCGAGTTCGGCTTCAACCGGCACGTCGGCTGCGTGGGCGAGTTCCGCAACTTCCCGTGTTGCCGCGATATTGTCATCAAGAGACAGCCTGGAT
>JAIPIM010000190.1 GCA_021734725.1 Minisyncoccota bacterium
CCTCCGTGCAGGGTCAATCGGGCGTGGTCTCCAACGTGTATGACAACCTCGGGCGGCTGACCAACACGGTTCAAAGTGGCACGGGCATCCTGCCCGTGGATTCATCCTTCGCCTATGATCCCGTCGGCAGCCTGACCAATTTGACCCTGTCTATCGGCGGCGTCCCCGTGCTGGCGCGGCACTACCAGACCGATGCCGCCGACCGGCTCGCGCAACTTCAGGCCGGCGAGGCAGGCGAGTGGGCCTTTGCCTACAACCCGACCAACGGACTGGTCGAAGCCGTGGCCGCGCTTGACGCGGGCCTGGGCGCGCAATACGGTTACGACGTTATGGACAGGCTGACGAACATCGTGTGGAACGGTACTAATTCGCAATATGGGCTGGCCCTGGCCTATGACTCGGCCGACATGATCGCCCGCCTGAGCCACTCGACCGGCGAAACCCGCGCCTATACCTATGACAGCATCGACCGGCTCACCGGCGAAGCGCACTTCGATGCCGCCGAGACCCTGATCTACAGCGCAACCTACGAATACGACCTGGCCGGGAATCGCACCCGGACCGTCATCAACGGCGCGACGAACGAGTACACCCTTGGCCTCGGCAACCGGCTCGATACCTGGACGGACGGCAGCTACGCGCACAACCCCGCCGGCTGCGTGACCCAAATCACCGCTGCCGCCGGTACCCGCACGCTTGCCTGGGACAGCGCCTACCGCCTGACCGCCGTGTCCACCGACGGCGCGCTGGCCGAGTCATACGGCTATGACCCCCTCGGACGCCGCGCCTGGACCGCCACCGGCGGCGTCACCTACTGGCATGTGTACGCCGGCGTCCACTGCATCGCCGACACCGACGCAACCGGCGCGCTCCTCCGCTCCTACACCTGGGGACCGGGCATAGACAACCTGCTGGCCATCACCGTCCATGGGGCCACCGAAACCAACACCTACTTCGCCCTCACCGATCACCTCGGCACCGTCCACGCCCTCGCAGACGACACCGGCGCGGTGGCCGAAGCCTACCGCTACGACGCCTTCGGCAACGTGCTGGGGGTGTTCGACGGCAACGGCCAGCCGCTTTTGGGTAGCGCCCTCGGCAATCGCTTCCTCTTCCACGGCCGCGAATACTCTTGGACCACCGGCCTCTACAACTTCCGCGCCCGCTGGTACGACCCCGCCACCGGCCGCTGGCTTTCCAAAGACCCCATCGGCATCTCCGGCGGATTGAACCAGTACGTATTCTGCGGGAACAATCCGGTGAACTGCAGGGATCCGTTTGGTCTCTGGAATCTGTGGAGCCCTGGCACATGGGGTGTCCCGAACGGCGTCGGCTGGTCGTGGCGTGACTCGATCAATCCGTTCCACGAATCCGCAGGATGGAGTGGAGCTTGGGAAGGCGCAAAGGGCGGTGCGCTTGCCTTTGCAGATGGAGTCATTCCGTTCTGGGATCCGTTTGAGGATTATTACGCCGACGAATGCGGGAACGTGGATTCTGCGTACAAGTGGAGCCGTGGCATCGGCCGAGCGACACGCGACATTGAGCTTTCATTGCTGTACATGTACGGGGGTGTTCCTGCTTCGCTGACGCACTACACGACTCAGGCGGGAGCGCGCGGTATCGCACAAGATGGAGTCATCCGCGGTGGTGCCGGTCTCTTCGGGAAGGGCGTGTACCTGACAAAGGTGGGGCGGCCGGTGAATCTGTTTGTTCCCGCCGGATCTATGGTTCCCATTCAGGTTTCCACTCCTGCGTGGACTGCTCGCATTATTCCGAAGCTGGTCTATGTGAAATGGGGAAGCGGGATACCTGTGCCATGAGTCCCGACCATTTCCACGCGATCAACACGACTGTCAAGTGGGTTACTCTTGTCTTCGCATGGATGTGCTGGGCCGTTGGTCTGTACTTCTGGATTTCTGGCTCATACGTGAAACTCCTCTTGGCTTTTGCGCTTGGGTTGGTTCCGTACCTCATTGTGTACAACTGGTTGATTCGCGGCGTACTGCAATCGCGTGTTGCTCCGGAATCCGAGTCATGACATGGAACCCGACGGCGCCATAGAGATCGTACAGAGCCTTGCCGACGGGGTTGACCCGTACAGCGGCGAGCGCTTTGCGTCCGACTCTCCCTTTCAGCAAGCCGACACGGACGCAACCGGCGCGCTCCTGCGCTCCTACACCTGGGGGTCGGGCATAGATAACCTCCTGGCCATTACTGTCCATGGGGCCACCGAAACCAACACCTACTACGCCATCACCGATCACCTCGGCACCGTCCGCGCCCTGACAGACGACACCGGCGCGGTGGCCGAAGCCTACCGCTACGACGCCTGGGGTAACGTGCTGGGGGTGTTCGACGGCAACGGGCAGACGCTTTTGGGTAGCGCCCTCGGCAATCGCTTCCTCTTCCACGGCCGCGAATACTCCTCGACCACCGGCCTCTACAACTTCCGCGCCCGCTGGTACGACCCCACCACTGGCCGCTGGCTTTCCAAAGACCCCATCGGAATATCAGGCGGGTTGAACCAGTACGTGTTCTGCGGGAACAATCCGGTGAACTTCGTCGACCCCCTCGGACTCGACTTCGTCCATATCGTCGATGCGGATGCAGTTAAGGGGCAAGGCCATGCTGCGGTCATCACGGGGCCGGTTAACGGGCAATGGCGATATGATTCGTTTGGAAAGCTGAAAGGGTCACACAGACACGGGCAGTATTCCTTTACCTCAGAGCAAGACGCCCTGAATTTCGCGCGGCAGCACGGCTACACACATTTCGCTCGATGGCAGACGTCGCCTGCCCAGGATGCAGCAGCGCAGGCTCGTGCGGATCAATGGCATACCGGGGCTGGTCAGAACTACACTACACGTCGTCAATACGAAGTCGACGGGGACAACTGTCAAGCGATGGTGGATGATGCCGCCGATGCGGCCAATCTTGAAACCTATTATCCGCGTGCTGGCATTCGACATCCGAATATCACTATGCGTTATACCCGACAAGGAGCAGATGAATATGGACCATTACGCTAAGAGGCTAGGAAATGTTCTTTTTCTGCTATTGATCGGCACCGTGACGGCTAGTGCTGAGGAAGCTTTGGCAAAGGACCAAAAGGTGCAGGCAGGATTTGCGCTTGTTGATCAGTTCTACAATGCATTGCTCACGGACAGTTCTGTTGCCGAATGCCCTGACATCTTTGCGTCCGATGCCCTTGAACCTGCACCTTCAGATCATACCCCAAAAACGGTTCTCGCTGAAAGATGGCAGTTCTTACGGGCGAATCGATCCCTGTTCCTTACGGATCGTTACGAAAGCGGTGAGTTTTATCACCCGGAGGACTTTTTCAGCAAATCACGAAAGATGATTGCGTTCTTCAATCCACCAAAAGGAAAGCATTACACGGAAGGATTTCTCTACATCACGCTTGTTTCAACGGTTGCCCGCACCGGTGCAGATGGCATTTATAAGGAGATTGCTTTTCCCATTGTGCCGGCAGGAACGCCAGGCGAGTACAAAATCGAGTTTCTAGGAATTAAGATCAACGGCGTGTTGTTAGACATGTATGGCGATTTTGAGAGGGATTACGACTTGTGGAATCGCCTTGGATTCTCGCGTGAAGGTACCCCCTGACGTGGAACCCGAGCGCGCCATAGAGATCGTACAGAGCCTTGCCGGCGGGGTGGACCCGTTTAGCGGCGAGCGCTTTGCGTCCGACTCGTCCTACCAGCAGGCCGACACGGACGCAACCGGCGCAGTACTCCGCAGTTACACCTACGGCCCCGGCATAGACAACCTGCTGGCCATCACCGTCCATGGAGCCACCGAAACCAACACCTACTACGCCCTCACCGATCACCTCGGCACCATCCACGCCCTCGCCGACGACACCGGCGCGGTGGCCGAAGCCTACCGCTACGACGCCTTCGGCAACGTGCTGGGGGTGTTCGACGGCAACGGCCGGCCGCTTTTGGGTAGCGCCCTCGGCAATCGCTTCCTTTTCCACGGCCGCGAATACTCTTGGACCACCGGTCTCTACAACTTCCGCGCCCGCTGGTATGATCCCACCACCGGCCGCTGGCTCTCCAACGACCCCATCGGCATCTCCGGCGGCCTGAACCAATACGTGGCGTTTGACAATAACCCCGTCAACTTCGTCGATCCCCTTGGACTGCTTACCCGAGAACAGTACAATGATCTTGTTCAGATACTGGAGATGGAGCGACAACTGGGGACACACGAGACAGCGCGCCGAATCAGCAATAGTTTTGAGCATCAACATCATCGCCCTCTATTGAAGCGCTTCAATGCTGATGAAGGTGGAAACAGTCGAATTAATGGCGTTGATATTGATTGGTTCACTGATCTGGCGTCACGGAGTGAAGTTAGATTTCCAGGATTTGTGACGTCTCAGTATATAGTGGCCAAGAGCTTCTGGTCGATCTATCGAAGAGTTATTGGTAAGCCCAATGGTTATCCGTGGCCGTTTCAGGATCCGGGAGAACGGGTTGCGGTGAGAAAGGTGGAACTTGGTCGCAGGTACAGTGACATCATCACGTCGGATTATCTCGCGAAACAAATCATCAGTGACAGTTCTCAGGAGAGTGAATGTGAGAAGTAATATCCGCCTTCTTGGTTTTCTGGTTGCTCTACTGGCAATCGCCGTGATGCATATCTTCATTATGAATCGGGGAATGTCAGCTAAAGGCGGGCATGATCTTGGTATGGCGTTGTGGCTGTCGGTATATTTGTTCATCGTTGCCGTTCCTATGCTAATCGGTTCTGCGTACGCATCCCTATTATTTACGGTTCCGTGCGCCGTCTTTGGGCTCTGGCTTTGCATTGGCAGTGTCATCAATGTCCCAATGCCGTGGGCGTTCATCAATGTCCTTATGGGAGTGGGGCTGTTTGCGCCTCTGTATATATCCATTCATGCCATCAGAGCACTAGAATAGCGGGCTATATAGTTCATGCGATTAACCGACGCATATCCGATGCGGAGAACGCATATCCTCTTGGAAGAAGCCAACGCAACCGGCGCGCTCCTCCGCACCTACACCTGGGGCCCCGGCATAGACAACCTCCTGGCCATTACCGTACATGGAGCGGCCGAAACGAACACTTACTTCGCTCTCACCGATCACCTCGGCACCATCCACGCCCTCGCCGACGACACCGGCGCGGTGGCCGAAGCCTACCGCTACGACGCCTGGGGTAACGTGCTAGGGGTGTTCGACGGCAACGGGCAGCCGCTTTTGGGTAGCGCCCTCGGCAATCGCTTCCTCTTCCACGGGCGCGAATACTCCTGGACCACCGGCCTCTACAACTTCCGCGCCCGCTGGTACGACCCCACCACTGGCCGCTGGCTCTCCAAAGACCCCATTGGTATCAGTGGTGGCCTGAACCAGTACGTCTTCTGTGGGAACAATCCGGTCAACTTCGTTGATCCGTTCGGGACATACGAGCGTTTCAGTCTGAAGCTAAATGACCAAGATCGGGCGTGGCTTGTACATCGTCAGGTTACAGACAACGGGAGTATCGTCAGGACTTCGTATCCCGTGTATTCGGGGAACGATGAGCACAGGAACAACCCCGCGAGCGCGAACGTGCCGAAAGCCGGACCAATTCCTCCAGGCACATACTATATCGTTGATCGTCCCTCGGGAGGGCGACTTGGTCCCCTCAGGGACTGGTTGACTGGGCGGAATCAATGGTTCGGACTGTTTGCGAACGACGCACGCATAGACGACTATCTGACTGTTGATGGGGTCGAACGTGGGGAGTTCAGATTGCATCCAGAGGGTCCTCGTCGTCAGAGCCTGGGCTGTATTACGTGTATTGACAGTAGTCACTTCGCGGAGATACGGGAACTGCTACTGAACACGGACCGGAGGCTCATTCCCTGCACGGATATATGGGCCTATGGCGAAGTAACTGTTTGTGAGTGATTGGGGACATGAAGAAAGTATTCCTGTATGTGGTCGCAACTCTGTGTCTGTCGTTCGTTCTTGCTCTTCTGTGGGAGGCGGCCGCTTGGCGTCTTCATGTTCCTCTTGCTCCCGGTATTGTCAGTCGTTTCAGTGCAGCATCAGGCGAAAGGGGATACGACCTGTTCTTCTACGACATGCTCATTCTGACATTCGCTTTCTCCTGTCTTGCGGCGGCAGTCTTCTATGCGACAAGGCGTGGGGGCGCCCCCAAGCATTCTCAGCAGCAAACGCCCGAGACTGGTCGAATTGCGGGCACAGAAGCTAGCGACTCATGATCGCGACCAAAGGGAGCGCCACTTCCGTTAATCGATCCTCCGTTGCCGAAACGTACTCGGAAACGGCGGCTTCCTGGTCGTTCTCCGGCGGGCAGAACGGGACAATAAGATGGTATGACCCACAGACCGGCCGCTGGCTCTCCAAAGACCCCATCGGCATCAGCGGCGGGCTCAACCAGTGTGTGGCGTTCCTGAACAATCCCGTCAATTTCGTGGATCCGTTGGGGCTACAGTCACAAGCGGGCGGGGCAGACTGGTATTCGAGAATATTGGGCCGCCCAGCTAACCAGGTTGGAGCACCTTTCGATCTGTCTCGACAAGATTTGCTTGAGGAGATTCGATATGTTGACCAGGCAGTTCTGGCCCATATGGTCAACCCGTTTGAAATCATGTGGCGCCCAGATACTCGGTTCCGGCGCTTTGATGGGCAGGCATTCATGTTTGAAGGGCGACGTTACGAGGCCGAGGAAGTGAACTATATCGGCGTTGGAGCGGCAGCAAGGCATTTCAATTGGGGCCGACGCGCTCTGAGATCCGCGGTTATCGCCAATAATGTACTGATTCATGGAGACTGGTACAAGGATGGCGAGATGTATTTCGCAATGTGGGGCCGGGACAACTACTACAATGCCCTCAAACTCAATCATATCGAGAAGGACGCGATTGCCGAAATGTTTCAATGGCAGATTACCCCCGGTCAAGATGATGGCGCGTGCGTGAAATAGGGTGAATATGAAACAGGCAAGTGTCATATTGGTTCTTTTATGCTTCCTAAGTTCTTTAGGCGCCTTTGTGGCGGGAAGGATATTTGTTGCATCAGGCATCGGGCGTCATCTATTTGCGTTCCTTATCCTGTTTGTGGTTCCCCTACATTGTTTATCAGTTCTCTTGTTCATAGGGTCTTCAATCGCGTTGATAAGAAAGAAGGCGGGATACGGCAAAATCGCGCTAATCAGCTTGAGTGCCACGGCCTTCTTGTTCGTCCTTTCGCCCAAATACTTCTTCAGCGAGGGGTTTCGTGGATTTGCATGCTCTGATCAAGTGACGTCAGAGTTAACGCAGGAGGCTCTTGAAGATCTGCTGGAGTCGATTCTGACCAGTCCCCGGTATGAGATGTACAGACGGGCTGACGGAACGGCAAAGGGGATTCTTGGTGAAGAAGAGTACGCTGAACTCAATTCATATGTACTGAGTATCTATGCGCCCCAGCATGTGATATTCCGAAATACGGGGGCAAGTCGCTTTTTGATGCTGGAATGGGGAAGCGCTATTGTAGGAAGGTACGGCATCGTTTATGACACGGGTAACGACGCCACATCATCATACAGACGTGTTCATGAATGTTCCCGTAATATCTATGTGGTCAGCAGGTGAGTTGCGCGGCGAACGTCGCCGCGCCTGGACCGCCACCGGCGGCGTCACCAACTGGCATGTGTACGCGGGCATCCACTGCATCGCCGATGTGGATGATTCCGGCAATCTCCTCCGCACCTACACCTGGGGACCGGGCATAGATAACCTCCTGGCCATTACTGTCCATGGGGCCACCGAAACGAACACCTACTACGCCCTCACCGATCATTTAGGGACGGTGCATGCGCTGGCAAATGAGTCCGGCACCATCGTCGAATCGTATATGTATGATGCCTGGGGCAACCTGTTGGGAGTTTATGACAGCGCCGACCAGCCGCTTACGAGCAGCACCATTGG
>JAIPIM010000191.1 GCA_021734725.1 Minisyncoccota bacterium
CGTTGGCTACTCGTTTTGGTGGAACGGTAAAGACAAACCACTGAGCCGGCGTGAACACCTCACGCGCCACGGGATCTACGTCGAGTTCCTAGGCCTGCTCGGACGCGAAATTGGGCTGCATTTCGAACTGCATGCGCGTTTCGAGAAGCTCAAGCAGAACACCGTCGCCTATCTTGTCGACGCTAAATCTTTGCTTGAAGAGGATCTCGGGGCATGCCGCGAGATTGTGACGTTCATTAACCGACTCTTGAGCGACTACCCGCAAGCCGCCGATTTGCCCGTCGCCCAATGGCGCGCGCAATACACGGAAAAAATCGAACAACTGCTGAAAGCGCTAACTGGCGGCTCGTGAGGATTCAGCTTTCTCCCCAGCTCGATACGATCAGTTGTCGTCAGAACTCAGGGGATCGCTTCGCAGTTGCTGGATGGCATCCTTTACACTCGGCGCATCAATAAAAAACGCATGCTCAGGCCCCGCATCGATGTCCCCCGGGTTCCGACCGCCACTGTGCCGGTCCTCGCCAGGTCCCAGATCGAAAAACATGCCCACGCTTGTGCCATTATGATAATGGTTGCCGTACTTTCCCGCGGCCTTGGTTCCCACGTACGTGTCGGAACCCGCGCTGTCTTTGAACAGCACGTACCCATTCATTGCGGCCGCACCCAAAGCAAAACCCGGCGCCACGTACTCGTCATCCCCAGTTCCTTCCAGAAAAACGGTACAGCTCTCGTCCCATGCCATACCCAACGCCACATAGTGACTGGTCGCATACCGATCGTTCCCGGTATCATCCATGAAGATACCACCGGCCTGGTGAGCGGTAAACCCCATGTTATAGCGACTGCCGCGATAGCGGTCATTTCCCTTTCGGTCGCGTAGAATCCCCAGTCCGTAGTAGTATCCGCCGCCAAGACTGAACGTGCCCCCCTCATACTCGTCATCGCCACCGCCATCCAGCAGCATGCCAAGACCACCCGACGCATACGGCCGATGCCCGCACCCCAGCCCCTGCCCCCACCCCTCGAACGAGCCCAGATCCCGGTAACCGCTGGCGAGCTTGCCTTTGTTGAAGTACTCGTCGTCACTCTGCTCGCCCGCACTGTGCAGCAGCCCGGTGCCCCACGTCAAGCCGACTCCCTGGCAGGCATGGCGCCCCTCGTACCTGTTGTTTCCGTCGTCATCGAGCAAGAAACCGGCGCCGAACTGTCCGACGCCCTGACAATGGTCGATTCCGCGATACCTATCGTCGCCCGCCAAGTCCACCAGGGTCCCCACCCCAAGAAACCCGGTGCCCTGCGCACAGCGCAGCCCCACGTACGAATCGTCGCCCGCGCAATCCACAAGCAAGCCAACCCCAAGAAACCCGCACCCTTGACGCATGGAGTGCCAATTTTCGTAACGGTCGTTACCCTCAAAATCAACGAGCACGGCCGTAGGCACACTGCCGGGCAGCGAACTTCCCGTGTTGTTCGCATAGAAATCGTCTCCCCCCAAATCGACAAGCACGGCGCAGTTGTCGTTCTTCCGCACATAGCGGTCGTTACCGGTTCCGCTCAACACAATCCGTCCCCACGGTGTCTCACGCGCCGCTATGCGACCGGTTCCGCCCACCTTCTGCATGGTTGCCTTGAGCGACGCCAGAAACCTTTCGTCAACAATCCGGGAAGCCGCCCGCGCCTGGCGAAGCAGGGCCTCCATATTCAGTTTATGCGCCAGCCCCAGCAGCCTGACGTTGCGTCGCTGGCGGCTTATGTTGCCATCGAAACACATCATGTGGGAATCCAGAAAACCGGCCATGAGATGCTCTGCCTGGTCTCGCATGAAATCCCGCTCCTCATCCGAAAATGCCTTGAACGCCTCCGTGGAATGCTCCGCGGCCTCTTCCAATACGCGCTCGATGCAGTCGATGTGCGCGGTCACATCCCGTCCTTCGTAATCCGCTGGATCCAACTCGCCGCTCACTGAACCTCCGTCTGTCAGATAAACCTTATCCAGCCACGCAACCTGGCGGGCAACGCGGTCCGGTCCAGGTACCGGAACCGTATCCGTGTACTCGACGCCCAATTGAGGCATAACCATCGGCAACGTGTGCGCCACATACATGCACGGCAGACGGTAGCGGTCGACGGTCGCCTCCGTACGCTGCAGTCTCAGGAACAAGTCGGCATTGTCCGCCTCGCGTCCAGTCTGAGCCGCCATCAAGTTGAGCAACGCTCGTTCAGGCACCGCGTTTTGTTCGGCCCACTGCTGCTTGAACTCCACCAGTTTCGGCGGGGGTTGCAACCCCATGCCCGGGACACCCGGCCAGGTCAACTCTTTCTTAACCAATTTCCAGCCCCCGTCGGGCTGGGCTTGTAAATACTCAACTCGGGCAGGGTCCCCTATTAAAAAGCGGTCCTTTACCGCCTTCCCTATGTTGGTGTAGCTATCCATTACCGTATCGTTGTAGGACCACGGCCAAACCTTCACAAGCACATCGCCGACAACCATCCCCGCATGGTCAACCAAACTGTCGACACCAATCGCATAGGGTGCGAGGCCGATGGTGGCGGGACACTCCGCTGGCTCAACACGTGCCTTCTTTGCGTAGAAGCCCGTCCATATCTTCGGCCGTCTCAGCAGTTCATCGACAAGACGATTGCCGGGCGGATAGACTCCTTCGCCCCGAGCCACGGTCTGCCCTGTTTTCTCGAATACAAGCTGTTTGGACGCCTCCGCGGACGGTATACGCTGCCCACTGATATGATCGTAGCGGTTGATTACATGCATGTCGGCGGGGTCGTAGACCCATGTCACGCGGCTTGCGGCGCCCTCGCTCCCCCCGGTGAGCCAATCATCCCAGTCCTGAGGCGCCTCATGGGCGGTGGAGACGGTCACAACGCATTGTCCAGGTTCCACCAGAAGCACGCAATAAGCACGGTACAGGCCGGCACCGTCACGGGTCACCTCCCAATGCGACCGCTCCGACCACTCGGCGCTTGCGTACCATGAAAGGACGCAACAGAGGACCGTTGCAAGGCGCGACGTCAGGTTCCTGGTCAGGCCGCGGCCGGAAAAGGTGCTCACAATACCACCCTCGTTTCTCATTGGCTTAACTGTTGTGTCACGTTTTCGGCACTATCCGATGTTACATTCCGCGAAAACGACTTCGCGACGGTTGCGGTCGTAGCCGAAGAAAAGTTTACCTCCCAGCACTAGCGGACATGGGTACGATAGCATGTCCGGGCCGGCCCGCCACTGCCCGGAAGGCAATGGTGTGCGGGTCGCTATGTCCACCTTGAGATTCCATGTATCCATCTCGTCGTCGCTGATCCAGATTGAAAGTGGACTGCGAGGCCCCCTTCTGCCGCGCTGCCCGCCGCTGGCGTTGTGAATCAGGGCGATACGGCCGTCCGCAAGGCGCGCCAGCCGTGCTTTATTTGACGGGTTGGGGATATCCGTTTCCCGGGCCTTTGTCCAGGTGCGGCCGGCATCATGGCTTTCGGTGCGCCACAGGAAACCACCCCATTCGGCGCGCATCAGCATGACGATGCGGCCATCTTTCAGCTGGATAAGGCTGGGTTCGAGGAGGCCCAGTGGACGATTGCTAATCTGGCCGTGCTCCTGCATGTCGGAGAGATCGTCCTCACTTGCGATGAAGACCGAGCAACCATAGAGATGTGTCCCGAATTTTTCAGGTGCCTCGTGTCCCGGGGGGGCTGGCGGCAGGGACGCGGCCGCTGTTTCATCCTCGGCCAGGGCCAATGCTTCCGGGGCCCCGGTCAACGGAGTGCGGCGTTTTTCAAAGAACGTAGTCGGAAAGATATAATCGCCGTTGTCGAGCTGGGTGACTGGCCCGGCCAAGGATATGTTTTGTGATTCGCGAACTTGAAATGGCCAGGGTTCGCTCCACGTGCGTCCGGCGTCCTTTGACTCGATGCGAAAGTAGCGTTGAACGGTATAGCTTTTTTCATACGGCCACCAATTGCCGAAGGCGATCAGGCGTCCATCGTCCGTTGTGTGCATCAGTTTGACTGCAGCGGCTTCGTCCCCGGCGCAGACCCACTCGGTCGGTTCGCTCCACGTGCGTCCGGCGTCCGTTGACCGCGCCAGCAGCATTCCGTTGTCCGCCGCCGGTTCACCATTGGATCCGGAAAGCCAGAAACACAGCAGGTCGCCGTTCGGTGCCTGATGCAGACTGCCGCCAACGGCCAGCTTGTAATTGCGCCAACCATTGAAAACGACGCGCTGGGTGATGTGAATTGCCTGTTCGCTGCCGGACATAGTGGTATTCCTCATATTCTAGCGTGCAACAAAAGTAACCGTCCCTGAGTTCGCCAATGACGCTAACCTCAATACTGTTGGCTTAAGTAGGTAGAGGTTTTCAGGCAGTGGGCTTAGGACACCATGTCACGCGCGTTGTCTCGCACTGGTATACAGACTCATCCGCTTCACAGACTGTCATTTCCGTATCCCCCCATAAACTTCCCGCTCACCATTGCCGCCCCTGCATAACAGGCCAGTGCCGTAAGCGACACAACAAAGAATCCGCATTCCATGGCGTACAGCGGAATGGAAATGGTGGCAAGCACTGACGCGCAGCCGTTCACAGCCCAGGCCCATGGCACCAAGGCAGCCTGCCGACTGCTGACAGCGCTGAGACCTAACGGAAACATGTGCCCCATTGCAAACCCAAGCGGAGCTATTGTCACCAGTGCAATGACCATCCGGAGCGGAAGAGCCGCTGTCTGGCTTATCGTGAGCCACGGATCCAGAGCGGCCAAGTACACGAGCCCCAGAGCCACAACAACTCCACCCGCCATTTTCACCGTGCGGCTGGCGGGACCGCGCCAGTATTGGCATGCTTGGCTTCCCGCACCGCTGAAAACCATGAACCCACTGATGGCGACAGCCGCCGAATAAACGGGATGGCCCAAATAGAGAACAAGCCGTTGCAGAAAGCCCATCTCAAGAAACATGAACCCGATCCCCAGCAAGAGAAAGTACATAAGAACCGGCGCTTTGCCGGACGTACGACGTAGCCCCCGCACTCTGGGTAGAAGAGGGAAAACGAGGAGTATAAGCGATAAAACAATGGTTTGGACCAGTGCGCCCAGCAGCATGAGGTATCCGACCTCCAGGTATCCGCGCGTCTGAACACCGAGCTGTTTACGCAGGGCGGGCAACGCCTTCCAGCGAAAAAAATGATGGAAGTACGGCCTGTTGTCCGTCGGACCACGAATTGCGAACATGTATCGATCCGCCACCGCATCGTGTCGCCCGGACAACAGTTCGGATGCGAGATTGTAATAATACGGCTTTTCGAGGACGTGGTACTGATTTACCTCCTCCGGCTGGATATCGGGTAAATAACAGACATCCATGCTGCGTCGCTTACAAAAGCTTCGGATGGCCTTCGTTTCGTCGGATGTCCAGGGATGGTGCGTGACGGCAACAGTAACCATGGCCCAGTTTCGAATCATGACCAGACACTGGCTGGGATCCAAGCCGCGTTTTGCGAGAACCGCACGGGCCACTTCAAACAACTTGATGCCGCCTCTCGGCGGCGTTTGGGCCCATGCACTCAGGCACAAAATTCCCGTCTCGCCAAGTCGATCCATCATGAGACCGATTGATTCCTCGGTGTACAGGTAGGATTCCTGCGCTGCGTAAAGCCCGGCCCCGCCGCCCCCCAGAGTTCCCGCCGCCGGAAGTTGAATACTATCAAAGACCGTCCGCGACCGGCCTAAATACGCCCTTGCATCCCTGTTCAACACCGTCACTCGCGGGTCTTTCAAAATGTCTCCGCCGTACCCCGCCAGCGGCCCAAGCATAGTGGTGACAATCTGCGGATTGGCCTCCAGTGCCACAATCGACTTTGCCTTATGAAACCGTGCAAGCCCCACCCGTGTTCCTCCTCCCGCCCCGATAACCGCGACGGTGTTTTGCGTGCGCACGTGGTAAGGCAGCGCCGTCGTGGTAAAGTCCGTGAATCGCCAATCGTCAAGATCACGCGCATTGTATACCGGATGGACCGTATCGCCGTCAACGATCATCAGTACGTGGGGCGGCAATTCCTGTTGGTATGCCAGGCTCAGACCGGGCGCGTAATGAATTGCCGGTCCCTTGAGAACGTCGATCCGTCCCATCGGACCGTGGGTCGAGAAAATATGCTCGACCCGGGGCATGCCGAGAATTTGCGGCAAGGTTTTATACTGAGAAAACGTTGGGGCGACCGGAAAAAGCATCATTGAAACAGCGAACAGTCCGGCACCGGCCGCCAAAACATACATTTGCCATTTTCGCCGCCAGCAAACGATTGGCAGAACGGACAACATCCCCACCGCGCTTAGGAAACGGACAAGCGACGGGATATCCAGGACCCACATGAGAAGCACCACTCCCAACGCCCCCGTGCCTGATCCGGCTAAGTTCGCTGCATAGTGACCGCTCAGGCGTTGGGGTGCATCCATCAAAGCCACGCCGACCAGAGCGCCGGCAAAGAAAAAGGGGACGAGCAAGAGCAGTTCCAAAAGCAGCACGTGCCAAGCCTCCTGCCCAAGATTCCAGGGAAGGAACTGAAGATTGAGAGGAACGAAGCGTGTCGCAAAAATTCCACAGGGAACCGTCACTGCAAACAAGAGTGACATGAGAAACAGCCATGCCTGAAAATGCCGCCGAACATGCCGCCGCATGAACAGCAGCAAAACCCCGCTGGCACCAAACCCCAGGAGAGCAACACTGACCACCATGAACGCAAAGTGATGCCAAAATCGCAGCGAGAGCCAGCGCATCAGCGCCAACTCAAGACCGAGCGCCGCGAAAGAGATCAGAAAGATCGTGGAGCGAATACGAACTGTAATGCCGCCGTCCCTGGGCATTTTGGCTGAGTCCTCCTTCGAGAGGCAGCGATGAGTTTGCTTTTAAAAAATGGCTCTTCCGAATCTGTTGTGGAATACTCGAACGTCGTATACCTCAGGCCGTAAGCGAAACGATACATCGGTTCTTCCTCCATGAAACGATACGTACGCCCTTTCATGGAATAATCCGCAAAGGGGGGAAGCTGTTCCATGGACTTCACGAAGGTGACGGGCAAGCGGCCGGCTGGATTGTAATCGCCGAACATTACATCGGCGATAGCGGTCCCCCCCTTGGTCACCGGGATACCAGGCGAGTACGATCGCGTCGACCAGCGGCTCCACCTCCGCCAAATTGATCGCGCTTCCGCTCATTAACACAAGAATCAACGGCGCGCCGTCTGCCTTGATCATTGGTTTTTCCATTATTTTCAGGTGGACGGATGAACAACGTGGCCTATAGTATTAATCGTTAGAGGTATCTTAGCAAGAGCGGGGGAACTCCTTTCCATCAGGTATTGTGTACATCTCTCCCGCGAGACCGTAAAACGTTCGACTGACACCTGAACATGCAAAACAATCGTCACCAAGAACACTCTCACAAACGTATGGCAACTTATCTCGTCAAACACACTCGTACACGCCCGACCATGCAGGGACACTGGGACGGGCCTGCATGGAACAGTATTGAAAGCGTAGCCATTGCAAGCGCGTGCCCGGGGCGCGTAAGCCGTCATAAACCCGAGACCCATGTCAAACTACAGTATGACGGACGCGGCATCTACGGGATCTTCAAGGTCAAGGATCAATATATCCGCTGTACCACCATCCAGCACAACGGCAGTGTCTGTACCGACAGCTGCGTTGAATTCTTCGTGAAACCGCACCGGGGAGAAGGTTATTTCAATTTCGAATTTAACTGTGGCGGGACGCTCCTGTGCTCGTATATTCGGGACCACACACGTATCGATGGCGGGTTCAGGGACTTCACCCCGATCCCTCGGGAAGATGCCGTCATGCTCGATATTTACCATACCATGCCGCGCTATATCCCACAGGAAATCGAGGAACAGCGG